>JBBSJZ010000452.1:0-5297 GCA_038256795.1 Pirellulales bacterium
ATGACTGCGGAGGAACTCAAAGACATTCAAACTTCGGTTGCCCGCAATCGCCCATTTGGAGATGAACAATGGACAGAAGAAACCTGCGAGCGCGCGGGACTATGGTCTACAATGCGTCCAAGAGGACGACCCCGAAAAAAAGTGCCGGCCGCATCAATTCAAAACAATCCCTAAACTACCACCTTCCCCTTTTTTGCCTTAAACTACCCCCTTCCCCTTTTTTCCGTCGATGCCGAAATGACCCCCAATCTCTCGCCGTAGCACCGGAGGCCAACGAGATGGCTCAGGCACCGCAAGCCGAGGCGCGTGCCGGTAAGGAGCGGAAATGGAACATCGAATAACACGCACTCCCAAGGAGTCGCCATGAATCCCATCC
Source organism: Pirellulales bacterium (assembly GCA_038256795.1). Taxonomy (GTDB): domain Bacteria; phylum Planctomycetota; class Planctomycetia; order Pirellulales; family Pirellulaceae; genus JBBSJZ01. The sequence continues at coordinate 377 of JBBSJZ010000452.1, forward strand.
CCAAAAACCTCGAACCCTCAACCCAACGCCGAAGGGCAGTTTCTGGAGGTTTCGTTGTCAATCGATTCAATCTACTGGTGAGTTCAGCCCTGTTGACGGTTGCCGTGACGATGTCGAGCGGGGCGGCTGAGAAAGCCGGAAAGGCTGGAATGTCCGACCTGCAAAAAGCGCACAAGGGCACGTTAAAAATCGACACCGAATTTCTCAATCGCGCTCCCCAGTCGACCTCGGCGCAGGCGTTTTTCGCCGCCTCCCACCGGGCATTGGAAGCCACTCCCAAGGCCTGGTTGGCAGATGTCCCGGAGATCCGTCAGGCAGCCGAACAGAATGGCATCTCCCATCTGGGCGGCCCGATGCTGGGGTGCGTTTCGCCCGAAGGAGTCCGGGTCTGGGTCCGCACGGTGAAGCCGGCGCAGGTCACGGTCCTCGTGCAATTTCCCGGCGAAGAGCGTCGTTTCGGTCCGGTCGCCAGCACGGCCAACAGCGATCTAACCGCCGTGGTACCCGTGACCGGGCTAGTGGCGGCGACTCATTACTCTTACCGCGTACTGATCGATGGTCAGCCGATTGCCATGCCCAGCAGTGCCGTCATCACCACCGCGCCAGCGCCGGGCTCAGTCACCGGAATGAGAATCGCATTCGGGGCCGACTTCCATAAGTCCGGCCTGTGGCATCCGGAATTGATGGAACGCATCCGGAGCCGAGGCAACCTCGCCACGCTGCTGTTGGGCGACTTGGCCGTGGACGACCGCAAAAGTAATGTTGGTATGCACCGGTCAGATTATTTGCTGCGCGATCTCTCGCCGTATTGGCAACGACTGGTCGCTTCCGTTCCCGTCTACGCTACCTGGGATGACCACGACTATTTCGATAATGACCTGTCGGGCATTCCCCCAAAGTTCACCCCGGCAGACCGCACGGCGGTGCGCACGGTTTGGCAGCAGTCATGGAACAATCCGCCCTCCGATTTCGATGTCAAGCAAGAGGGAATCTTTTTTCGCACCCGCATTGGTCCCTGCGATGTGATCATGCTGGACACGCGATCTTGCCGGACCATCGAAGGAGAAGCCAACTGTTACCTCGGGGAAACTCAGATGCAGTGGCTGAATGAGCAACTACTGGCCTGTGAAGGACCGTTCATTATTCTCAGCAGCGGGACGATGTGGTCCGATTCTGTTTCGAACGGCAAGGATTCATGGGGCAAATGGGATCCGGCGGCTCGCGAACACATCTTCTCCATCATCGAGAAGCACAAAATCGGCGCCGTGCTTCTTCTCTCGGGCGACCGGCACGGTTGCCGCGTGATGAAGATTCCGCGGCCGTCCGGCCTCACACTTTACGAGTTTGAGATGGGTAGTCTTGGCGGTCACGAAGGGCCGCCTGCGCTAGGGACAAGTAAAGAGTCGCAGCCGTTTGGCATGGTTAAGAATTTCACTTTTGGCGAGTTCACTTTCGATACCGCAACCGTTGATCCCACAGTCACATTCCGCGCTCTAACGGGTGACGGGAACGAACTCTACCAATTAGCCCTGACGCGTAGCCAGTTGACACCACCGTAATCGTCGGGGCTGACGATTCACAACTTAAACCTGGTTCTGTGCCCGTTACCGGGTCAAGATCGGCGACGACTTGCAAGCTCCAATTCAACACACCAACCGACGCGACTTTCCGGACAAGAAAAAGGGAAGGGGGTATTTTTCTGGATAACTGAGTGATGTTGATACTGCGTCCTCTTTCAACGCCATATCCATTGAGAAATAGCCATGCCGCAAAGCAAATGATCTGATGAGGCCGGTTATGTTTACCATGCGGACAGGATCGACGAGGCGACCAAGGCGAACGATGCACCATTGATCGCCAGTCGCAGCTTCATTCTTACGATGAAAAATCTGCTCTGTGCCGTCGGGTTTCGAATGCAGCGTGGTGCTTAAACCTCGACCGACATCAGCGATGCCAAGTTCTCGTGACGTTGTTTCTCGCTGCGACGGTGCCATCGAAGACGACTCGGCCAACGGCGATAGCAACGATGGCTTCAATCGCTGCACCAACACGTCCAGAATGTTCAACTTCGTTCGGTTGGACAATCATAATTATGGCATCGCCGACGAAGCGGACCAGTTCAACGGGACCAGCGGTTGGATCAGCAAGCGGTTCATGAAAGCCAACGATGCCCCAATATTGAATGGTATTGGCGGAAGTGTTGTGAACTCGGATGGTCGCTGCATCGCGTCACGAACGCGAGTCAACAGCGATTGGTTGAGGTGTGTTGCCGCTCCAGTCGTATTGGGTCATCGGGATCGTCGGTCTGGCGGTCTCGCTGTGGCTCAACTAACGCCTACTGAGGTCAAGTAACGCGTCGGCGGAGTCGTGGAAAATGAAGCTTTCTGGCGGGAGCATTGTCGCCGCGTATCTCGCACTCGACAAAAACGGGAACGCCCAAATTCGCTGATCCATCGAAGAAAGAATTCGACGCGCCCAACTCTGTGAACCGGAACACCGATCTGCCCACAACCCTTCATTTTAAGGGAGCATCAGATCGATGCTTCCGTCAATAACGCAGAGTCACGAATCGGGCAACACGCCACCACGGGAACTGCTTCAACGATCAGTCCGCCAGTGGTTCTGACGATGCTTCGAATTTCGCGGCGGATACTCCGGCGGCGGAGATGCTGTTCGCAACGAACTTCAGCGTCCCGATGTCGATGTCGATACGCTCGACGCTAACACCGGTTCCTCGCCTCTGCGCTTGGCCAGGTCCTTCGTCCGTCAAGACATCCGGTAACCTACGCACCACCAGCACAGTTGATACTCGATGTGCAAGCAGCATTCGAAGCAAACAGCAAGCATCACCTCGGTCTAAGAGCTGAGCTAGGCGCGATCTTACTTGCCAAACTCTCCGTCACCTTTTTCGTTATTTAACTGTCTCACTTGATGAAGTGGTTGTCCCCGGAATGACTCGGAGACAATCGACAATTAACGTTTTCAGATGACTGTATGATTCGGGATGAAAGCGGGCAGCAACGCCCTTAACTCTTATTTCATCCGCGACTACTTCGGCATCATTACCGCGTCAATGACGTGGATCACACCGTTGGAACACTGCAGATCGGTGACCGTAACATTTGCCCCACCGACCACTACTTTATCGCCGTCAACAGCAATCTCAACGTCTCCTCCTTGAACCGTCGTCGCGGACTCTACCAGGACCACGTCCGCCGCCATCACTTTGCCTGGTACAACGTGATAAGTGAGGATCGACGTCAACTTTTCCTTGCTTTCGGGTTTCAACAACTCTTCCAGAGTACCTTCAGGCAGCTTTGCGAACGCGGCATCCGTGGGAGCAAACACGGTGAAAGGCCCCTCTCCCTTCAGCGTCTCCACGAGCCCTGCCGCCTTAACCGCCGCCACGAGTGTCTTAAAATCATCACTCGCTGCCGCCGTATCGACAATATCTTTTGCCTGGTCGCCTGACTGCTCAAGACTTGTTTCGCTCGACGTCTGCGGTGGCCCGGGCTCGGCCGTCGGTGTGGCTGTTTTTTCAGCACAGCCAGTCAGCAACAATGGTGCTGCTAGTAACACAACCAACACAAATGAAAACTTTTTCATAATTCAACTCTTTGACTTGGTGAGGGAACGTTAAGTGGGGGAGCCTACAGTCGAGCCAGGCTTCACGGTTTGGAGAGTATACGGGCAGCGTCAACGGGAGGATGGCTCTTTCGGGCGACCAACGCTCTACGGCCAGGTGGGTCACGATGGGCGGTCATGACTCGTGTGTGGCATTGTTAAATCGGTTAGATTCCATAAAACCCCGTCAATCCAGCGAAACGGCCCGGTAGTTCCTTTGAAAAAAGAGGCCCGTTCGATCCACTCGAGCCCGTTAGTGCAAAAAAACTAAAACAAGCAGTTTTGGCTGGCAATTCAGTCGGTCGCGTTGCTTGCCAAACACCGGTAACAGTACGGTGGGAGCACACAGCACGAATGTCGGCCGTCAAGAATCGATTATCACTGGTCGATGAAATAGCATTGTGGATGTGACAGACTAGGGTTCGCGAGGCAGCACGTATCGCGGGAAGCAAGCATCGCAGACTGGGAGCACACGTTGAAAAGACGCGACATTGATCAGAAGACAGCAATCATGATTGTCATTGAACACTTGGGCGAAATCCCAGCTGGCACGAAGTGTTCAGCGGTCTACTTCGATACTGAGCGGATTCACAGAGAAAAGGAATTTCACGCTCGGCTGTACAGTGAGAACGGCGTGCGCGATCCGGAGATCCGTCGAGCGATGGTAGCCGCGAACGTGCCCGACGAACCGTATTGGCTGGTTTCGTTGAAACCGGGTGATCATGCCGTGGGCGAGGTCACGCGTCTGCACCGTGTCGATGACCGCACGGGAAAAGTGCTCGCCGATCTGGGTAGGCTTGGTTAGTCAAGGCATTTGAGGATGATCGGCTCTGCAGCCAACCGAATCAGTTCCACCAACTCGGCGTCCATGAACGATTGGTTCTCGCTGCAAACGAAAAGAAAGTTGGGACGCGTCATGATGAACCGACATCGACAATACATAAGTCGATCTCGATAATCTCGATTACCTGACCGTCCGGTGAACGGCCCGACCCAACATGTCGATTCACATCAACGACAAGAATCTGATCCAATCTGCGTGCCATTCACTTTTCTGTTGCCCCAGAAATTCCCAAAAAAATCATGTCCTGGTTTACAAAGCTTACCGGAGTTGACGAGAAATCGCCCGAGCGGGTTCGCCGAGAGCTTGCGGTCGACGGCGATAGCATCGTTTGCAATGACGGAAAGCGGATCGCGTATGGACGCCTGGAGACTCCCAAACTATCGGACCTTCGAGATGCGATCGTTGGTCTGGATATCGCGCCGAGTCGTTCCACGATCCGGGAAGTCGTTGCCG
>JBBSJZ010000453.1:0-5295 GCA_038256795.1 Pirellulales bacterium
ACGACATCACCGAGAGCATCCACCCGCACCCGACACTGAGCGAGACGCTCATGAATGCTGGCGAAGTCCACTTCGGTACCGCCACGGAAATCTACAAACCGAAACGCAAAGCGGTTTCCTGATTGTGCAAACTCTGCTTTTCTGCCTGACGAACCGTTAAGGTCAATGGGTCTCGCCGAGTAGGTAGGTGTAGCTATTGAGTGCCTCTTCATAGAAGCGGATGGTCTTGCCGGCTTGCTCGTTGTCGATGAGACCGGCTTGGACGGCACCTTCGACGGCGTGCTGCAGTTTTTCGATCAGCTCGCGGTCATCGAACTGGACGTATCCGAGCACTTCACGCACGGTATCACCCTTGACGATTGATTGGATGATAGCAGCGTCACCTTGCAAGTCGACGTGGACCGCATGCGTATCACCGAACAGGTTATGCAAGTCGCCGAGGATTTCTTGGTACGCGCCGACCATGAACACAGCAATCTGGTACGACTCGTCGGGCTTGAGTTCGTGCAGCATTAGCGTCCGTTGGCGTCCGCCGCCGCAAACGAACGCTTCGATCTTGCCGTCACTATCACACGTGATATCGCCGAGCACGGCGTGCCGTGTCGGCCGTTCGTCGAGTCGGTGAATCGGCATCACGGGGAACAATTGATCGATTGCCCAGGAATCGGGCATCGATTGAAATAACGAAAAGTTGGCGAAGTAAATATCCGAAAGCATCTGATCGAGATCCTTGACCTCCACCGGCGGCTCATCCATCACCGCCGTAATTTCTTGAATGCGATTGCAAATGGCGAAGTACAAATTCTCGGCTGCGACGCGTTGTTCGAGCGGAAGATAACCGCCACTGAACAAGTTCATCGCCAAATCGAGAGACGCTTGCGCATCATGGAACGACTCCAGGAAATTCTCTGGCGTGAGGTCCTGGTAGGTCGACCAGAGATCATGAACGGGTAACTCGAAATCGTCCGGGATCGAGGTCGGCAATCCTTCGACATTGCCTTGCGCGGTGACGCCGAGCGTATCCATGATCAACACGCTGTGATGCGCGGCGACCGCGCGACCGCTTTCCGTCAACAATTGCGGATGGGGCACACCGGCTTCGTCGCAAACACTTTGGACGTGATAGACAACGTCGTTGGCGTATTCTTGCATTGTGTAATTCATGCTCGATTCGGTATCGGTGCGTGACCCGTCATAGTCGACACCGAGACCACCGCCGACATCGAGATACTCGAGGCCCGCGCCGCGGCGATGCAGGTCGACGTAGATGCGCGCGGCTTCGAGGATCGCGCTTTTGAGTTGACGAATGTTGGTGATCTGGCTGCCGACATGGAAGTGCAGCAATTTAAAGCAATCGGCCATCCCACAAGCTTCGAGACGCTCGAGTTGCCGCAACATTTCGGCAACCGTCAAGCCGAACTTGGATCGATAACCGCCACTGGCTTGCCACCTCCCCGAGCCTCGCGTCGCGAGCTTGACGCGCATCCCGATCATCGGGCGGACGCCGATCTCCTCGCTATGCCGGAGGATCAAGCCCAACTCGCTGACCTTTTCGACGACGGGGATGACGGTGCGACCCATCTTCTGGGCATACATCGCCATGCGGATGAAGTCGTCGTCTTTGAAGCCGTTGCAAATGATCGGCATTTGAGGATCGGTCATCGCGACGACGGCCAACAACTCCGGCTTGCTGCCCGCTTCGACGCCAAAACCGAATTCGCTGCCGTACTGGATCACCTTCTGGACCACCTCACGTTGCTGGTTCACCTTGATCGGGAACACGCATCGATAACGGTTTTGGTAATCATGATCCGCGATCGCGCGTGCAAAGCTGTCATGGAGCTGGCGCAACCGATCTTGCAGAATTCCGTTGAACCGAATCAGGATCGGGAGATCGAGTCCACGTTGCTGGAGCCGCTCGACGAGTTCTTTGAGATCGATGGAGTGCTCGGGATCACGATTGGGTGACACGAGTAAACGACCCGTTGGCGAAACATGAAAGTAGCCATCGCCCCAACGGTTGACGTCGTACAACGCGGCCGAATCCGACCCGGTCCAAGCTTCCGATTCCGCAATACTCATCGACGCTATCACTCGCTGGCGTTTTGAAGTGGTTCATGCAAGCCACGCGTTTTAGCGTGCCGAATGCTCGCGTGCTAGCGTTTACCGCAGATCACGTGCCAGGAGAACCGAAATAACGAGCGTCTACGCAATTAGCTCCGGAATCACTTCGCCACCAAATTGGGACAATTGTTTGTAACGGCCGCCGTGGAAATAGGTGAGTTTGTTGTCGTCGAGTCCGAGCAGGTGCAGCATTGTGACGTGAACATCGCGGATCGGATGCACACACTCGACCGCCTTGGCACCGATCTCGTCCGTCGCTCCGACCATCACGCCCCGCTTCGTTCCCCCGCCAGCGAACCACATCGTCATCGCATCGACGTTGTGATCGCGGCCCAGGCTGGTGACGCCGCCGCGATAGTTGTTGTCCGGCGTCCGGCCAAACTCGCCTGTCCACACGACGAGGGTCTCGTCGAGCATCCCCCGCTGTCTCAGATCTTTGATGAGGGCGGCCATCGGTTGATCGACACTCGCGATCCGCGCCGAGTGGCCCTGCTCGAGAAAATCATGGCTGTCCCAGCCCCCCGAAAAAATCTGCACAAACCGAACCCCGTTCTCGACCAAGCGCCGTGCCATCAAACACTGCTCACCGAACTTTCGGGTCTCCTTGCGATCCAACCCGTACATCGTACGAGTCGATTCCGGTTCGGAACTGAAATCGACGATCCCGGGGACCGATGATTGCATGCGATAGGCGAGTTCGTAACTCTCCATTCTCGCCGCCAAATCGCCGTGTTCCGGATGTTCCGCCAAGTGTTCGGTGTTCAGCAACGCGAGTTGATCGAGGGCTTGACGTTGATGGGCTCGCGAACGATGGGCGGGCGGTTTCAAATCGAGGATTGGCGAACCACTGCTCCGCAGCCGCGTGCCCTGGTAGTACGCCGGCAAGAATCCGTTGGACCAATTCGCGGGTCCCGCTTGCGGTAGCGCCAACTCCGTCATCACGACGTAGCCTGGCAAATTTTGATTGACGCTTCCCAAGCCATAGCTGGTCCACGAACCCAGTGCGGGATCGCCGCCGAGCCGGCTGCCCGTGTTCATCTGCAGCAGCGCCTCGGGGTGATTGAGCGACTCCGCTTGGCAACCTCGAAACACGCAGAGTTCGTCCGCAACCTCAGCCTCGGCGAGATGCATGAACTGGTCACACATGTCGATGCCGGATTGGCCGACCCGGCGAGTCCCAAAGGGGCTGCCGACGTAGAACCGTTTACCGGTCGCGAGCCCTTCGGTCCGCTTGCTCTCGGTGACGTGCAATTTGTTGAGTTGGGGCTTGGGATCGAACGTATCGACCTGGCTCGGGCCTCCCTCCATGAACAGCATGATGACGGCCTTGGCCTTGGCCGGGTGCATGGGTGGCTTGGGAGAAAGCGGTCCCGCCGCCGCAGCGAGAGATGCCGCCGCCGAATCACGCGATAGCAAATCGGTCAGCGCGATCGCACCGAGCGAAGAGCCGAGTCCGTAAAGAAAATCGCGTCGTGGAAAGATCGTCATCGTGATGGCACTCGCTAGTAAACGTAAGCGTATTCGTTGGTGTTGAAGAGCAACAAACAAAGGTCCGCGATCGCCCGCGTCGTTGCACTCACGTCATGGGCTTTAACATCGGCGACGTAGTCCTCGAACACGGGCAAGATTTCCGTGTACTCGAACTCGGTGCCCGAAAATTCTTCGACGAGTGAACGCGTCACTTCGGTCGGATACGTCGTCGGTAGCGGCGTGTTGGCTTCGTGATACTTGACCATGTCGCGGACGTATTGCGTCAAACGTTGCTTCTCACTCGTCGTCACGCTGCGAAGCAGCAATTGTTCGAATGCCAATGCGACTTGGTCCTCGAGCACCGATGACTTCGCTTGAAGCGATACCGCCATCGCCAGGCTGCGGTCGCTCATCACATCGCTATTGAGCAACGTGAAGGCTTGGGGCGACACCGCGGCCGCATCCCGCGTTTCACACGATTCGTTGGGCGTCGGTAAATTCAAGACTTCGAGGAACGGATCCGCTTGACCGCGAACTCGATACGCATAGACCGAGCGCCGATTTCGCTGGGCCGGTGTCCGCGATGGCTCGTATGCCGGTGCGAGTGAGAACTGGATCATCCGCGGCTGCAACGCCACCTCCATGTTCATCTCCGGCATCATCGGCAACCCGCCGACGACGGGATTCAACTCGCCGCTCGAAAACAGTAACGAATCACGATACTCTTCGGCCGTCAAACGCCGCGGGCTGCGCCGGGCCAGCAAGCGATTGTCGGGATCGGCGACTTCCAACGCATTCAACTCGGGATGCGATGTCGAGCGGCGATAGGCGTCGCTCATCATCATCAATCGATGCATTCGTTTGATCTTGAATCCATTTTCAATGAAGTCACTGGTCAGCCAATCGAGCAACTCGGGGTGCGACGGAGCGTCGCCCTTGACGCCAAAGTTGTTCGCCGTTCGCACGATGCCTTGGCCAAAGTGATGTTGCCACAAGCGATTGACGAGCGAGCGATGCGTCAGTGGGTTAGCGTCGCTCGCGATCCACTTCGCCAGCGCCAAACGGCGGCCGCCGATCGATGTCGGAAGCGCGTAAGGATCATCGGACGGTGCTCCCTCGACGGCAAGATTGCAACCGCTGAGTACTCCCGGCGTGACGGCCTCGCCCTTGGCCGCGATTGATCCGCCGAGCAGCACGAATGATTCGGGTTGCCATTTCAAATTCGGTTTCTCAGGCGGCCGCAGCTTCTTGGCGTCCATCCAATAATCGGCGCCATTGAACACGCTTTGCACCATCGGTTCGTACCGCTCGCGACGTCGGTTCCAAATCCAACAATCCTGTTCGCGAACCTTCAACTCGCCTTGCTCGGCATCACTGAGTCCGACGTAGCGAGGCGGCTTCATGTCCTCGGGTTCACCCCGCCGATCATTTTCGTTCTTATAAGGTAATTGGTGTTCGTCGTACCAAAGTTTTGCTGCCGTTTCTTGGATCTTGACGAGTTCGAGTCGACGCTGGTCCGCGTAGGCGTGCAATCGCTCCACGAGCGGTGAGCCACCGTCGAAATCATCGCGATTCTCATCCGGCAAGAAGCTCGCCGGCATCTCCGCCGGTTGAGTCGCCGAGAAGGTGGCGTAGAGACGATAATAATGGCTCATCCGTCGGAAGGGTACGCGCGGTTTGAGTTGCTGAGACAGCGACGTA
>JBBSJZ010000454.1:0-5295 GCA_038256795.1 Pirellulales bacterium
ACGCAACTCGAATTTGAAACATACGCGGATTCTCGTTTAAAGAGGGGGAGTGGGTGCGTGCGAATCTCTCGCACGGAGGGGAAATTGAACCAGACCCATCAAAGATGCGCACTTTGTGCATGTTATTTCTTGAATCCTTCAAGAAATATGGAAATTGGTGACCACATTCGGCGGCAAGCAGCCCGTTCACCGACACGGTAAAACTGAAAACCAAAGCGACCTATCGGAATGCTTTCGTAACTCTGCCTCCCCAAATGCCGAGCGTGAATCGTTATTGGCCTCGTCGGTTGCTGTCTGACAGCGCCAGCTTGTCTGTCCTTCGATGGACTGCGTCAACGCATGTAGTTCGGCGACCCTCTCGGGGAATCTCTGTGCCAGATTTGTCCGTTCGCGAAGATCGACTTCCAGGTCGTCAAGCTCGTCGACATTCTTGCGGTCGTCCTCGATGGCGTGGAGGTGCAACTGCTTGTTCCTTGTGTACTTTTCCTGATTCCACGGACCGTTGTCGATGTGGTTGCTCAGCGCACCACATTCGACTGCGACTGGAATGCCGCAAGCCGTCCAACGGCAGAAAGCCGGAGCACGCGTGCTGCCTCGATAGACAGTCCCCTTGCTGCCTCGCATTCCGGCATTGAAGTGCTTCACACCCGCGGTCCCGCCGTTGTCCGTTGCGAGGTAGACAACCAACATCGTCCGGCATCACCCAGACGATGTTGGAAAGGGAATCTGTCGATGCGGCAGCAGCGGTGCTGCTCATGCAGATGATAGACTGCTTTCAAAGATTCTTCTTCGTCTGTTTTTTTGATTTCTTTGGACTGCTGTCGGACTTCTCAAGAGAAAGCGGATACCCATTTTTTTGAACTGCGCCTGGCGTGCTTCGGCCACGATCGATGTAGCTCTGCATCAGCGTGGTAAGTTGTGACGCAACCTCGGGATGTACGGCAAACACGTTTTCGGTCTCGCTCAAGTCTGTGGCCAGATTGAACAGCTCGCGCTGCCCGTTCTTGTGGAAGATCGCCTTCCAGGGTCCCTGACGGATGGCAAGGTCGCCGCTAGGAGCTTGGTGAATGGTACCATCGCGAGCAGGTTGCTCGACTGTTCCGATGAGCGTGGGCAAAAAACTGACACTGTCTTCACCAGCATCATCAGGCAGCGTGGCGCCCACGATTTCGGCAGCGGTCGCGATTAGGTCATTGAGACAAATGGTGCCATTGTTGACGTTGTTCGCCTTGACTCGACCAGGCCAGCGGACAACCAAGGGAACACGGTGACCACCTTCATAGATGCTGGACTTCGACGCGCGAATGGGTGCGTAGGCACGCCCCGCCGCGCCGTTATCGGCGGTCGCGATTAGCAGCGTATTGTCCGACAGACCGTGACGCTCCAGCGAATCCATGATCTGTCCCAGCATGTGATCACCTTGATAAACCCAGTCACCGTACATCGGATCATTTTTGACAACATCTTCCGAGCGGCTCTTGCCGACGAAATCTGGTGCCGGAACCACCGGAGTGTGCGGTGGGCACATGGGAAAGTACAGGAAGAACGGCTCACCGACTTTGGCACGGTCGTCGATGTAAGCCAACGCCTTCTGGATCATCAGCGGTTGATTCTCAACCGGCTGGACATGCGCGATCACGCGGTCCTGTTCGATGATCGTGCCGATATTGCGAGCGTGAGTGAAACCGCAAAAGTAGTCGAAGCCAACATCGTTGGGTCCGCCCGTGATGCGTGCGCCGATCGGTACCTGGTCTTCGTTGCCAGGCTTGCCATCGACCCAGTTCATACCCAAGTGCCACTTGCCGACGGTGGCCGTGTGATATCCATGCTGCTTCAGCAATGACGCAACGGTCATCCGCGAGGACGGAATGATCGGTTTGGAATAGGTCGTGAGCACGCCGAACTGGCCGATTCTCGACGGGTACCGCCCTGTGAGCAGGCCGTAGCGTGTGGGCGTGCAAACCGCGGCAGCGCTGTGCGCGTCGGTGAATCGCATGCCTTGACCGGCCAGCTTGTCGAAATTAAGCGTGCGAAGCTTGGACTCCGGGTTGTAGCTCGGTGGTTGCCCCCACCCCATATCGTCAAACAAGACGAAGACAATATTCGGAAGTTCGTCCGCCCGCGTCGAATTGGCCAACGCTAGCACAGCCAACGCTGTAGTAAGTATTAGGAATCTTTTCATGGTTGACTCATCTCTATTCAGTTTGGCGATTGTGATGCACGCCGAGATTAATATTCCACCAGTCTAGCTCCACCTGTCCCAGTCAGTCTTCGCGACTCGTCTCAATCCGGCGTATTTCTGCTTGGGCGTCGGCGTCCGTATGTTCATCAGGAACTCATTCTGACTTCATCGAGAAGCTTGATCCGGGCTCCTACGAAATGGCCACTGTCGTGGAACGTGCGACCTCGAACGCAGTCAGCTCGCGCGGCGATCTCGACGCCGTGGCCGACGCTCGCGATCGGAGCATTCCTTTCGAAGAGGTGGCGTGTGACTTGGACCAGATCCGAATCTTCGCTTAGGTATTCAGGAGGGCGCGCGTCGGAGAAGAAGATGCCCAGAGACTCGCCGGGTTTAATTTCCGCAAACGCGACGTCCGCCTGGATGGTGCAACCTTCCGATTCCTTTGTGATCGTCCAGCCAGACTTTACCTCGTGAAGAAACGTGTCGTTACGCCGCCGCTCTGGCGCCGCGACGAAGGGCTACTGATGCTTGCGATAGGTGATGCTCAAGCATGGCTGAGTAATTGCTCTAGATAATCGCGACTGCGATTGATCTCAGCCGTCACGGCCGAGGTGGTTTCAAGAATCGGAATACCACGTGGAACTGGATGCATGAAGATCTCCGTCCAGCCGGAGTATTTCATCCGTTTCAACGCTGCGAGCAGCGGACCAAAGTCGAGGTCACCGCGGCCGGGCATCTGCAGTAGCTCCTGTTCCTTGGGCAGTCTTTCGTGACAGCCCATCCCGTGCTGCCAGGCGTAAAACACGGCGATCGAATCCCCCAACATTTCCAGCAACTGAGCGAGCGAATCTGCATCCTGTGGCAGGTGATAGGGTGCGAAAGCGATTGCCAGATGCTGCGACGGTTTTAGTTCGGCCAGCCATTTCAAAGAATCAGCCGACTCGATCAGGTTGTTTGAGTGATTCTCGATGGCGATGGTCACACCGGTTTCTTCAGCCACTTCAAGGTGCGGCTTCAACTTCTCGATGAAGTCCTGAACGCCCACTTTCAGATCGTTCCCTTTCAAGCCAGCAGGGCCCCAACCGCCGGTGACCATCGTCCGGCAGCCGAACCGCTGAGCCAGTCGCATTTCGTCCTGCAGATTAAACGGCCCCAGCTTGTACTGAGTCATGCAGCCCAGCGTGATCCCGTGCTGATTCAACATTGAGGCGAACTTGTCTTCACCCAGATCGGTGAGTTGCTCGCGCTGGTTGCCATGCACCTTGGGCCAGATGTCGAGGGCGGTGGCGCCGGTCTTGCGGACTTCCGGCAGGATCTCACCAACGTACTGATAACCGTACATGCAAGAACCGAGGATGTACTTCAGTCGAAACGGCTCCGATCCCGCCGCATTGGCGAGAGTTCGCGGCATGACAGCACTTCCGACTGCCACGGCACTGGCAGCACAAAACGAGCGACGCGTCAGCAATGATGATTTCATAAATTTATCCGAGATGGGTCGATCCACGTTTTTCTCAGCCGTTCTAGAACGGCATGTTCACAGTTCCAGAAACGGAACTCCGAGGCGCATCAGTTCCTTCGTTCACCGTCGATTGCGTCTTGCCGCTACACGAGCGTTCTGAACGAATGATCATTCTTTGACTTCAAACCCCTTGCGTTGCTCACGACCAAGCATAGCGTTGGCTTCCGCGTCATCAAGAAACGTTTCTGTTTGAGAGTCCCACTTGAGTGGCCGCCCCAGTCGCATCGAAATGTTTCCGAGGTGACAGGTACTGACGCTACGATGTTGACTTTCAACATCCGAGACGGGCATGCGGCGAGTCTCGACACAGTCAAAGAAGTTGCCCATGTGATTGATAATCGCGTCCAGTTTTCCTGCGCGCGGAGGACGTTCGAGGTTGTCGTCGTCGTAGACCTTCCAGTCTTCACGGTTCAGCGGATTTGTTTTCAAAGCCTCGACGGGCGCGCCGGTGATCTTTCCTCGATTCACGAATATTCGACCGGCATCGCCAGCAAACAGAATACCGTTATCGCCGGTGTCACCGACGGTCATCATCACGCCATCGGCATACTTATAAGTGACGTTGAAATCGACCGCGACATTGTACCCATTGGCGACAGCTGGCATCTTAGCCGTTCCCTTAATTTCGACCGGCGCGGAATCGATCGCCCACTGTGCGATATCAATATGGTGAGCTCCCCAGTCGGTCATTTGGCCGCCCGAGTATTCGTACCACCAGCGAAACGTGTAGTGCGACCGCTCTTCGATATACGGAACATCCGGCGTCTGGCCCTGCCATAAGTTCCAATTCAAATGAGCGGGGGGCGTTCGCGGCACAAATGAAGCACTGGTTGCATTCTTGCCAAGCACCACCTCGACATTTTGCAATCGGCCGATTCGCCCCGCTCGGACCATCTCAACCGCCTGCCGAAATCGATCATCGCTGCGCTGCCAGGAACCGACTTGCACCACACGTCCGGTTTCTTTCACCACTTTGGTCAGCAGCTTGCCCTCATCAATGGTCAGCGTCAGCGGCTTTTCACAGTAGACATCCTTGCCGGCACGACACGCGTCGATCACCATTTTGGTGTGCCAATGATCGGGACTGCCGATCGTGACAACGTCAACGTCTTGGCGGGCGAGCAAATCCTGGTAGTCTTCGCTGCTGTGCGGCGTACTTCCAAACGCCGCCTTGGCTTGGTCGCGAACATTACGATCAACATCGCAGACGGCAACGATATCGCCGTACAATTGCGACTTATTTGCGATCACACTCCCCTGATAGCGCAGGCCGATCGCACCTATACCCACTCGCTCGACCTTGTGACGAGGCTTCTCCTGTCCCATCACCGTTTGTGGCGAAGAGAAAACTCCGGGCAGAGAAGTTCCCAGCAGCGAGCCGCCTAAGAGTGTCGAAGAGATGAAGCCTCTGCGAGAAAGCGATGAATTCGGCATGTTGATCTCCCATGAATTGCCAGTCTTGTTTCGCTAGTATCTTACCGCACAGGAGCTCTCTCCACATTCCGCAGCTGCGTCATTTGGTTACGGTAGATTGCGTGACCTGATTCGCCGGGAATTTGCCAATGCGTCATGTTGCTCTTCTCATCGAAAC
>JBBSJZ010000455.1:0-5287 GCA_038256795.1 Pirellulales bacterium
CCGGTGGCGATGCGGCGAACCAGTTCAGTTTCTTGCCGAGCGTGGAACGAACCGCGGCCATGACGTTTGCGGACTCGGAGCCCGCCAGCTCACGGATCGCTCATGCGCAGGACGCGGGCGTGTTGAGCACCGAGGAAGAATCGCACCCCAGCGAACATGAATCGGTCATCGCTGGCGTGGATGAGTTCGTGCGTTCATTCGGTGATTCTTAGTCACACGTTGGCGTTGCCCGAATCGGGTATAGTGTTCCTGCGTTTGTGATTGAATCTTCATCGCTGGAACTATTTGCCATGTCTCGATTTTCGTTCGGTTTTGCTGCTCGCCTCGCCGTTTGTTTCGCGAGCGCGTTTGTTTGTCACGCGTCTCTCACGGCTGCGGAAGTGGATCGACAACTTTATGAAGTCCGCAGTTACTTGCTCAATGAAAAGAGCGACGAAGCGGCGATCGACAAGTACCTCGCCGAAGCCTTGATTCCAGCGCTCGGGCGACAAGGCATTGGCCCGGTCGGCGCGCTCGCGCCAACGGCTCAAGACGAAACCGGCGTCAAGCAGATCGTGGTCGTGATCCCTTACACCGGTGCCGCCCAAATGCTCGCGGCCGCTGGCAAGCTGGCTGCGGATAGCGAGTACCAAACCGCCGCCAAGGCCTATTCGGATCGCCAACCCAACGAAGCTCCCTTCGCGCGCATTCGCAGCGAGTTGCTCGTGGCGATGGATTGTTGGAAAGAAGTGAAGGTGCCCAGCGGAGCACTCGCCAACAACGATCGTGTGTATGAGCTGCGTCTGTACGAGAGTCCGACTGAACGCGTGGGCAACGTCAAAGTCGATATGTTCAACGCCGGCGAAGTGCCCATCTTCTTGGACTGCAATATCCAACCCATTTTTGTTGGCCAAGCCGTCATCGGTCCACTCACGCCATCGCTGACGTACTTGACGATGTACGAAAGCGAGGAGGCTCGCAACGAAGCTTGGGTCGCGTTTCGCAACCATCCCGATTGGAAAGTGTTGAGCGCCGAAGCCAAGTATCAAGGCACGGTCAACCGCATCGACAAGTACGTGCTGCGGGCGAAACCCTACTCGCAAATGTAGCCCGCTCGCCGCTAGCTTTTGTCCTCGTTAGGATTTGCCGTCATGACTCCAATGATGAAGCAATACCACGAGGCCAAAGCCGCTTGCGGTGATGCGCTGCTGTTCTTTCGTATGGGCGACTTTTACGAGTTGTTCCTGGACGATGCCAAGGTCGCCGCGAAAGTTCTCGGGCTCACCCTCACGAGCCGCGACAAGGATAGTGAGAATCCGACCGCGATGGCCGGGTTCCCGCATCATCAACTCGACTCGTACCTGCATAAATTGATCCACGCTGGCTATCGCGCCGCCGTTTGTGAGCAAGTCGAAGACCCCAAGCAAGCCAAGGGACTCGTCCGGCGTGAGATCACGCGACTCGTCAGTGCCGGAACGCTGACCGACGACGGGCTGCTCAATCCGCGCGAGGCCAACTTCCTCGCCGCCGTATTCTTACCGCCCGTGAAAGGAGTCGCCGGCAAATCGAAGCTCGCTGCCGATGCGCTTGTTGGAATCGCCTGGGCCGAACTTTCCAGCGGTCGTTTCGAGTCCGGCACGTTTCCGCACTCGCGAATCGATGACGAGCTCGCGCGGATCGGGCCAGCCGAGGTGATCTATCGCGAAGACGACGCGCGGTTCACCCCCGACACCACCGCGCCCTGGTCGTGGACGCGCCGGCCCGCTTGGTCATTCGCTGAGGATCCGAGTCGACAATCGCTGTGTCGCCAGTTCGCCGTTCACAACCTCGAGGGATTCGGATTCGGCCCCGACGACTCGCCTGCGGTGTGCGCCGCCGGCGCCGTGCTCACGTACCTGATGGAAACGCAACCTTCCGGTCTCGATCACTTTCGCGCGCTCACCTCGCACCAGCGAACACCCGTGTTGCAAATTGATGCCTCGACGCGCCGCAGCTTGGAGATCACGCGGACGATCCGTACAAATTCTCGCGAAGGTTCGCTGCTCGATGTCATCGATCGCACCTCGACATCCATGGGGTCGCGGTTACTCGCCGATTGGATCGCGGCGCCGCTCGTGGACATCGACGAGATCCAATCGCGACACGATGGTGTCGCGGAGATAGCTGCGGACGCGAGGTTGCGAGCCGACATTCAAACGACGCTCAAGGAAACCTATGACCTGACTCGATTGCTCGCCCGCATCGCGACCATGCGGACCGGACCCCGTGACCTCCAGCAAGTCGCCGCGACCCTCGCCGGTTTACCCAAGCTCAAGGCGAGATTGACCGATCGACATGCCGCGATGCTCTGTGATATCGAAGCCGAATTGCAATTATGTCCCGAGTTGCGCTCAAAACTCGAATCCGCACTCAATGATGAATGCCCACTCACGGCCGCCGATGGCAACTTCATTCGCTCCGGGTACGACGAGTCACTCGATGCGATGCGTGAGTTGGCCAAAGGCGGGAAACAGTGGATCGCCAACTACCAACGGAGCCAGATCGATAGCACCGGCATCGCCAACATGAAGGTCGGTTACAACCGCGTCTTCGGCTACTATCTTGAAGTCAGTAATACGCATCGCGACAACATCCCGACGCACTTCATCCGCAAACAAACGCTCAAGAATTGCGAGCGTTACATCACTCCCGAATTGAAGGAGTACGAAGAAAAGGTGTTGGCCGCGGACGATTCCGCGTCGGCTCGCGAGCAAGAGTTGTTTAGCGAGTTGCGAGTCGCGACGCATTCGCACTTGGCTATTTTGCAAGCGGTCGCCGCGGCGCTGGCCCGACTCGATGCGTTGGCGGGTTTTGCGGAGATCGCGGCCCAGCGGCGGTGGATTCGTCCCTCGCTGACCAGCGAGCCGATCCTTCGCATCGAAGCGGGCCGTCACCCCGTGCTCGACATCACCATGCCGCAAGGCGAGTTCGTCCCCAACGACTGCGTCCACGCGCCCGAGTCCGGCATGATCCTGCTCATCACCGGCCCCAACATGGCCGGAAAGAGTACCTACATTCGCCAAGTCGCGCTGATCACCCTACTCGCGCAAGCCGGTTCTTTCGTGCCGGCCGAGAAAGCGGAAATTGGGATCGCGGATCGAATCTTTGCCCGCGTCGGTGCGAGTGACGAACTCAGTCGGGGGCAGAGCACGTTCATGGTCGAAATGGTCGAGACCGCGCGGATTCTCAACACCGCGACACCTCATAGCCTCGTGGTGCTCGATGAGATCGGTCGGGGCACGAGCACCTACGATGGACTCTCTCTCGCTTGGGCAATCACCGAGCATTTACACGAGCACATCGGTTGTCGCACGTTGTTTGCCACGCACTACCACGAATTGACCCAGCTCCAAGAAACACTGCCTCGAGTCGCGAACCTCAATGTCGCCGTCCGTGAGTGGAATGACGAGGTCGTGTTCCTGCACCGCATCGTGCGCGGCGGTGCCGACAAAAGCTACGGGATTCACGTCGCCCGACTCGCCGGGATTCCCAGCAGTGTTAATGAGCGGGCGAAAGATGTGCTCGCCCAACTCGAAGCCAATGATCGCGACGCGCTGGATCGCCCGTCGATACCACCGATCTCGGGGAGCGGCGGCAAGGGCACCTATCAATTGACCCTCTTCGGATTCGCCGACCATCCCTTGCTCGACGAAGTCCAGAAACTCGAGCTCGACGCCATGACGCCCATCCAAGCGATGCAGTTTCTGCAGGCGGCCCAAGCGCGTTTAAAAAATCCTGCGGGTTGAGGTCAAGCACCGACACCGACGTAGTACCAAATGCCGTAGAAATGGCATGCGGCGGCGAACATCACGAACAGGTGCCACACCGCGTGGGCATAAGGAAAACGTCGGTCATTCACGAGGAATGCGACACCGACCGTGTACAGCACGCCACCGGCAATCATCGCCATCACGAGCGGTCGCGGCACGTGGCCGGCGAGCGGGATCGCGGGTAGCCAACCGAGCATCAAGTACGAAAGCGTGCTGATGCCATTGATGCGGTGGCGAACGAATACTTTGGAAGCGAAACCGGCAAAGGCGGCAATCCAGATCGCCACCAACAACCACGGCTTCACCGACGGTGGAGCGTACGCGTAAGCGATCGGCGTATAGGTCCCGGAAATCATGGCATAGATGGTCGCCTGGTCCCAGGCGCGCAGCGTGTTGAGCATCGGTTGGCGCAAGATCGCGTGCGAGAGTGTCGAACACACAAACACGCTCAGCGCCGATAAAACGTAAGCGGCAAAGGCAACGGCGAGTCCGAGTCGCGGCATCGCACTCGTCACGAGGACCGTGCCGGCCAAGAGCGTCGCGCAGGCGGCGACGCCGTGCGTCAGAGCATTGGCCCATTCCTGGTCATGCTGGATCGGCGGCTCAGGGATCGTCAATGCTTCGGCGATCAAAGTCGGGAGGGATGGTTCGTCGTCGCGGTTCACGGGGCCAACCAACCTCGATCACGCATCCAATCTTGGCATAGCATCGGCCAGCGATCATGGGCAAGGTTAACGGGCCGCGCGCCGAAGCCATGGCCCCCATCGGCAAAAACGTGCAGCGCCGCGGGGATGTCGTGCTGCTGCAGCTTCGTGAACAGCACCACGCTACTCATGCAGGTCACGCCATCGTTGCGGGCGTGAGCAAAGAACATCGGTGGCGTTTGCGCATTGACCTGCAAGTCGTCGATCAGTTTCGACGTGTCGTCTTTTTCAACCAGCCAAGCGGGATAGATGAGCACCGCAAAATCGGCCGCAACCAGCGACATCTCCTCGGGCGTCGTGCTCGCGTCACCGCTTCGGGTCGCGGCGTGCTGGTTTTCGGCATCAATGTGGTAGTGTTTTTGCCGCGTCGTCGCCACGCGGGCCGATGCATTACCGCCCGCTGAGAAGCCGAGCACGCCGACGCGATCGACGTCGACACCCGGGATCGATTTTGACTTGATCAGTTCGATGCTGCGCTGGATGTCCTGGACCGGCGCGAGCCAACGCTGCGGTTCAGTGTTGGTCGGCACGCGATACTTCAACACGGCCGCGGTCACGCGCACGTTGACGGTCTCAAAGACCGGGACCGGGTCGGGGACCGTCACGAGCACCCCCGCGGGGATCAACTGCGGAACCACGTGTTCGTCGAGCTTCGCCGATAACGCAACCGTCACGCTCACCCCGGCCGCCGCGGCGGGCTCTGCCTTCTCGGGCTGGAGCGGGGACTGCACCGGCACCGGTGCATGCGTTGTGACGATGACCCAGGCGCGGTCAGTGACCGCCAACTTCAACACG
>JBBSJZ010000456.1:0-5262 GCA_038256795.1 Pirellulales bacterium
CTAAATCTCGCGGGCGTACTGGATTCTATCCGTTGCTCTCGGCGAGGCCGAGTTTTTGGACCCATCGCCGCGACGGGCCGCTCGTGCTAGCAGGTAGCTCTTGCGATTGACGAATTTCTCGTTTCATGTGCTCGAGTTGTTCCTCGAGCTGAGCCTGTTTCTTGGCCAATTCTTGTCGTTCGCGAGAAAGCGTCGCTCGTTCGAGTGAGGCTGCGATTTCACCTTGGCGGAATTTCTCTTCCCATTCGACCTGCAATTGTTTCAGCCGCTCGCGTTCCTCGGCAACGAGTTCATCGCGGTCCATCATTTGTGCGATGGCTGCGGCGCCCACGGCGAGGCCGCCTTCACGTTGCCCGCTTTGTTGTTCGAGCAAACAGCGGAGTTCACCGAGCTCGTCGTTTTTACGTCGAAGTTCGTCCTCACGGCGATCGAGCTCCGAGGTGAGCTGGTTTAAAAATTCGATCGGCGCGAGCCCTTCGCCGATCGGCTGGTTCGACGCGTGGTTGGCTTGTATCTCGGCAACGAACGCTTCGGTGTCGAACGAGTCCGATTCCATTTGCTCGAGAATCAATCGCTTGCGTTCTTCCCAGGACATTGCATCGTGGGTCGACGATTCGGACGACTGGACGGACTTTTGAATACTCTGCTGAGCCAGCTTACTCGCCAGCTCATGGTTCTGGTGGAGCAATGAATCGTGGTCGCGCTGCAAATTGCCGAGTCGTTCATCGCGTTGACGGATTTGCCAAAGCAATTCATCGGCTTGCTCCGGATCCTGACCGAGATCGACATCATCGCCCTCGGCGGCCGCTGAGGGCGACTCGCTGCGGAGTCCGACAAGACTGTCGCGAATCATCGTGCGCAGATCTTGGAACTCCGTGACCAACAGTTCGAGCGCGGTCGTGTTGGCTCGGACGAGCGAATCGTAAGGTGCGGACGAGTCGGTCCGTGTCTCGACGTCCGGAACTGGCGCGAGCTCTTGCACGGGTGCCACCCCATTCCAGGGGAACGCTTGCGTGCTTCGTCGGTCTCGTTTAGATGCGCGACTCATCGAGACCTCCTTCGAGAATCTAAAATGATAAGATTGGGCCAAGCGGATACGGCGGTGTTGAGCCATGGACCGCCCTCTACGGTATACGTAGGTTGAGACCTTCCCATTGTCAAAGAAACTGATGGCCACGAAGAAAACGTCGAGTCAAGAAACGTCCGAAAAGACCGAAGATCCGGGTAGTTTTGAATTATCACTCGGTGAGCTGCGGCGGGTCGTCGTGGACTTGGAGGGTGGCGAGCTCGACTTGACGGCATCGCTCGAGCGTTATGAGCAGGGGATCCGTCGGTTGAAGGAATGTCACCAATTCCTCGACTCGGCTCAGCAGAAAGTGTCCCAATTGACGGGATTCGATGCGGACGGAAACCCAGTGCTGGTATCGATGGTGGGCAGCGGCGACGAAAATCTGGACGAGAAACAGCAGGCGCGCCAACAACGTCGCTCGGCCACGCCAGTCGGGTCAGGGGCGACCAAGACGGCACGGCGTCCGGCAAAACCGGCTGCACAAGACGACGACAATGGCATTCAAAACGACGGTCGACGCAGCGGTGGCGGGGCACCGCGAGCCAGCGTGGACGACTCGCCCGAGCTTTTCTAAACTGGGTCCTCCGCTTTACTTACATCACGCCACAAATCCTTTCGCAGCCTTTCTTTTTCGCTAGAGCGGAACCGCCGTGACGCAGCCGATCGAGACATTGAACCACACATCGACCGAGACCTTGACGGACGCCGACGCTGCTCTGGGTGGATTCCGGCTGCTGATCGAGGCTGCCCTCGACCGAGCCTCTGCTTTCGGAGCAGATTGTCCGGAGCGTTTGGCAGAGGCCATTCGCTATTCGCTGATGGCTCCCGGAAAACGGCTGCGTCCAGCCCTCGTGCTGATGGCCGCAGAAGCCTGTGGTGGCGACCCCCAATTGGCCCTGGGTGCGGCTGTGAGCGTGGAAATGATCCATGCCTATTCGCTGGTTCACGACGATTTGCCGGCGATGGACGACGATGATCTTCGTCGGGGAAGACCGACGACACACATTCAATTCGATGAAGCCACCGCCATTCTTGCCGGTGACGCACTGCAGGCGGAAGCGTTCCGGGTGCTCGTGGAATCGATCCCGAACCCGATCCAGGCGGTCGAAGCCGTGCTGGTGCTCGCCCGCGCCGCGGGAGCCTCCGCCCTCGTGGGTGGTCAAGCTGACGATCTGGCCGCCGAAACGGGTGGCCCGAGGACGCTGGACCACCTCGAGCATATTCACCGCCGTAAAACGGGGGCGCTGTTTGCGGCATCGCTCGAATTGGGAGCGATTATCGCAAAAGCTGCACCGCCGATGCGGACGGCGCTGAGTGACTACGCTAGAGATCTTGGCTTGGCATTCCAAGTCGTCGATGATCTGCTGGATTCGACGTCGAGCAAAGCGTCGCTGGGGAAGCGGGCGGGAAAAGATGCCGATCGTGGTAAGCTGACCTATCCAAGCTTACTCGGGATCGACGAAACTCGCGTCAAAGCGGCCCAGCTCGTGGCGTCGGCTCGCCACTCCCTTTCGGTTTTCGGACCGGCCGGATGGCGGTTAAACTGGCTGGCTGGTTACGTGTCGGAGCGAACACATTAAGGCATCCATGAAGAATCACCCTCTGCTCGCAAGTTTGGATAGCGCCGAGCCGCTACGACAATTCAGTCCTCAACAGTTGGAGGCTGTCGCGGACGAGATCCGTGACGTGCTCTGCAACCTGCTGGCGACCCGCACCGCTCACTTCGCGTCGAACTTGGGTGTCGTCGAGTTGTGTTTGGCACTGCACTGTGAGTTCGACTTTCGCCGCGATCGTTTGATCTGGGATACCGGTCACCAGGTTTACCCGCACAAGCTCGTCACCGGACGCTACCACGCCTTCCCGTCGATTCGCACCGCCGGTGGGCTGATGGGCTACCCCAATCCGGGCGAGAGTGAATACGACCTGTTCATGACCGGACACGCCGGCTGCAGCGTCAGCACCGCGGTGGGTTTGCGCAGCGGTGACGTGATCAATGGCGAGCCACATCGCCGTAGCGTTGCGGTGATTGGCGACGGTGCCTTCCCCAGCGGTATCGTGTTCGAGGCGCTCAACAATGCGGGCGAACTCGGGGATGATCTGACGATCATTCTCAATGACAACAAAATGTCGATCTGTCCACGCGTCGGCGCGGTGGCCAGCTACCTCGATCGCTTGCGCAGCAATCCATATTACACCGGGCTCAAAACGGAAGTCGTGCGGTTGCTCGAGCACGTGCCGATGTTCGGCGACCCCACCGAGCGATTGCTCGCTCAAATCAAGGAGGGCGTCAAAGCGGGCCTCGTCGGCGGCATGCTCTTTGAGGAACTCAATACGCGTTACATCGGTCCCATCGACGGCCATGATATCCCGTTGATGCGGAAGTACTTGGCGATGGTTCGTGAGATGAAGGGGCCCGTCCTGTTGCACGTCGTGACGGAGAAGGGGCACGGTTACAAACCGGCGGCCGAAGATCCCGTTTACTTTCACACGCCGCCCGCATTCGAGGATCATGGTGGCCAGGCCATCACCCGAAAGAGCGACGGCAACCCGCCCTACACCACCATCATTCGCGATTCGATTCGCAACCAAATGACGGCGAACCCCAAGGTGACCGTCATCACCGCCGCAATGTGCCAAGGCAACAAACTCGAACCCGTGCGGGAAGCGTTCCCCGATCGTTTCTTCGACGTCGGCATCTGCGAGTCTCACGCGGTCGCTTTTGCCGCCGGACAAGCCAAAACCGGACTCCGCCCGATCGTCGATATCTACAGCACGTTCTTGCAACGCAGCTATGACCAAATCTTCCAAGAAGTCGCACTCCAGGATCTACCCGTCGTGTTCACGATGGACCGCGCCGGTTTGACGGGACCCGATGGTCCGACCCACCACGGGCTGTTCGACATCGGCTACATGCGAGTGTTCCCCAACATGGTGTTGATGGCACCGGCGTACGCAGCCGAAGTCGAGCCGATGCTGCATTGGTGTTTGGAACACGATCACCCGACGGGAATTCGCTATCCCAAAGCGTCGGCACTCGAACTCAACCACGCGATGTCCCCCATAGAACTGGGCCGTTGCGAATGGTTACGCGAAGGCACCGATGGCACGATCGTTGCCTTCGGAGCGATGCTCGAGCAAGCACTCGCGGCCGCCGACACGCTCGCCGGTGAACTCAGCGTCGGTGTGGTCAATGCGCGGTTCGTCAAACCGATCGATGAGGCGATGGTCGCACAATCATTGAGTGATGGACGCTTTGTCGTCACGGTCGAGGAAGGCTGCCACGCGGCGGGCTTCGGTTCCGCGTTCCTCGAATCCGCCGTGGCCCAGCGATTGGATACTCGCAACGTGAAAGTGCTTGCAATTCCCGATCGCTTCATCGAGCATGGTGACCGCAACCCGCTACTCGCTGAATGTGGAATCAGCCCCGAAGGCATCGCCCACACCTGTCGTGCGATGCTTCACCCGTCTGGAGTCGCGGCGAGCTAAGGCGATCTTTGTTCAACGATACCCAGCTCACCGAGACCGCGATGCCCGATTCGACAACTCACCTGTGGATGAATGGCCAGCGCAAGCGTCCCCAAGTTGTCATCATGGGCGCGCCCGGTCGGGATCGCGTTCGTGCCGAACTCGCCCGACTCCGCGGTGCAATCGCCGCCGGTGCCGACATCGTGGCTGAAGATCTCGAGTTCCAGTACGACTTTACCGGCAAAGACCATGATCTCGTGATCGTGCTCGGCGGCGACGGGTCGATTCTTCAAGCGGCGCGGCAAATGGGCGCCAACCAGTTACCCGTGCTGGGAATCAACTGCGGTCGACTCGGTTTTCTAGCCGCCCTCTCGCCCGACGCGTTTCTCAATATCTGGGACCGTGTGTGCAGTGGTGCTTTCCTCATCGTCGAGCACTTGATGCTCAACACGCAATTGATTCGCGGCGGAAACGTCGTCGCCGAGCAATTGGTACTCAATGAGTCGGCCATCCTCGGAGGACCGCCCTATCGAATTCTCGATATCGACATGTACGCCGACGGTGTACTGGCGACGCGGTATCGCTGTGACGGATTGATCGTGTCCACGCCGGTCGGATCGACGGCTCACAACCTCAGCGCCGGTGGCCCGATCCTCCGACGCAACCTCGATGCGATCGTCATTTCGCCAATCAGCCCCCATACGTTGACGTACCGTCCGCTCGTCGAC
>JBBSJZ010000457.1:0-5253 GCA_038256795.1 Pirellulales bacterium
GATCGACGACCAAGCACAAGTCGTGATCGACACGCGCCGCGATCGAGGTGTAGTCGAGGCTGAACGTATCGGGATTCAAGAATCCGGTCATGAAGAATGACCCCTCGCTCGTCGCCGCGTCTTGGGCGATTCGTGTGTTAACGCGAACCGAATTGAGCGGCGTTTGATTGAGGCTGAAGTTGTATTCGCCGCTGGCGTTTCGATTGCTATTTCCGAACTGCACATCGATTTCGCTGATTTGCATGCTCATCGATGCGACTTCATGACGCGATGCGATACTGAGTGCCGCGGCCCGCGCCTGGGCGGTGTCTTGGGTTTGTCCGAGCACGACAGCGCCCGCCTTGGCGGCCGCGTCACTGGCGAGCCGAATTTCGGTGCGCGCGGTTGAGAGCTGGGTCAAATTGATGGCGACGGCGCCGAGGATAACGAGCACCGTCATGACGATGGCCGCGAGGGCGACGATGGTTCCTCGTCGATCACTCGGTCTTCGTGCTCCCCCGAGCAAGCTGTGTTGAGTACGCATTGGATTGATTCGCTGAAAGAGGTTGAGGGAAGAGCGGTTTATTCTCGAAGCATGGTGGTTGAGATGGTGACTTCGCCGGTCGTCGGCAGCACGTAGTTCACGGTCGTGTTGCCCGCGACGGGAATGAGAACGGTGACCGTCAGTTCTCCACCGGTGGGTAACAGCGTCAAATTGTTGGGCGTGATCTGGACCGTTCCACCGCTAATGCCACGATCGGACATCAGCGACTGGCCCCGAGCGGTCGCTTGGGCGGCAGTGGTGGTGCGTCGCGCCGCGAGTCGAGCAGTTTCGTAAGCAGCCACCGCGGCCGTTTGACGAATCATCAATCGCTGACAAATTTCCAGTGTCCCGAACACGAGCAGCATCATCACCGGAAGCACCATCGCCAGTTCGACCGTCGCCGCGCCGCGGCGCTGTCGAAAGCGGCCAGGCTGCTTCGCGAGGTGATTCGATGGTGTGGACCGGAACGTCATGGAGATACAAAATCCGACATTGAAGAATTGAAACAGACGCGGCAAGAATCGATGACTAGTTGGGCAACGTGCCTTCGATATTGAACAGATTTGCAGCGTTGACTTCACCGATATCCACGACAAACAAGCAATCGTTGTAGTCCAAGTCACCACCGCCCCAAAGGTCTTCAAAGCCGATGAGAACGAAGCGAGTGTTGGGCATCAAGAATGCAACCACGTGCTGCAATCCGTCAGCGTTGCGAGTCTTGTTGTTGTACCAAGTGCCGACCTTGTTACCGCCTGCACCGTCGGCGATCAGAAAGAAGTCGAGTTGGATTCCTGGGCCACCGCTGCTGAGCTGCACAAAGTCACCGACGACGAGCGGCGCGGTATTGGTTCGACTCGTGCTATTCGGTCCGTTGAACGACGCGTCGGGGAAGATGAGGTACGGCGGGCCGGTCTGCTCGGCGCCAGCCGGCGTCATGCTAAATCCCAATGTGTTGCGATACCCGGCACCCTCGTGGACAAAGTAAACGCGAATCGGCTTGTCGGACTCGGTACGAAGAAATAAACGCGATGCATCGAGCTTGAAGCCTTCCGTGTGTGCGAACACAGCACTCTCGGAGAGCTGCTGGTTGATCAGCTCGCGGAAGTAAGGCAGATAATTGTTCTGGAAGTCTTGCGAGCGGGAATCGGACGCCTTCTTCATGACGAGGGCGAAGGGTTGCAGCCCGAAGGGTCGCGCCGCCGCTTGCTTGGGCGAGAGCACCTGGGCCGAAGCGGCACTCAGCGAGAGGAAAGAACTGGCCAGCGCGATGCAGAGTAGCTTTTTCATGGTGTGGTCGCTTGTATCGAATACCTGGGAGTGAACGTGAGCGCTTACCCCGTAACCGACAGCCGTAATCTGGCCGTCTGTTGGAAAGCTAGCTCGCGAACCACCCGAGTGCCGGAAAAATCCGAAAATTTCCCGCAGGCCACAGTGTCAACACTTGAGCGTGGCTTAAGCTCCGTGCTGAGTGATGCACGCGCGGTTAGCCATGCCGATCGCTAGAAATAGGACAATCGTTACGACCGTCGCGAAGTTCACGCCGCATCTGCGCCGCGCAAGCGCTTTGATCGGGCCGACGTGGTCTGAGAAGAATAAATGCGGACAACTTGCCTTCAATCGCTCAACGATTCGAGCAATCGCAATTGAGCCTGGCGCACCAGGGCTTCCGAATCCTCGGCGAGGTAACTCGATTTGGCACGCCAAGTCTCATAACCACCGAGTGCATGATGCTCGGCCGTTGGCAGGTAGCCGTTGTAGCCATTGGCGAGCTCGATCGTGAACGTCGTTCGCAGCGGACTTTGTTGCTTGATCGCCAACCCCGTTTCCACGAACGTTTCACAGGGACTCGAAACGATGCCCAGCTCACCGATGCGAATCGCTTGAATGCGAGCGGTAACTTCATCGGGATACGCGGCTAAATCGATGCTTTCTTGGGCGTAGATGTCACGCATCTTGCGCAGCGGCTTTTCACCCGCTTCGTCCACGAATGTTTTTGCTCGCGATAGCTCGTCGCCGCTGGGCTTGCGCACTCGCATGGTGACTTCTTCGCTCACCGATCGGATCGCGACCCAATCTTGATACTCGATTCTCCGCATCGCATCGGCGACTGATTCAGCAAGATCGCGACCGACAAGGCGGATCTGTTCCAGCGGTTGTTGACCGGGTGCGCCATCAAAGAAATTGATGTTGTTGATATTACCGCTGGTCCCGTTCGTCATCATGGCCACGAATCCCGTCTTGGGGTCGATCGATTGCAATGACATGTATTGGCGAGCGAACTCGCCAAAGTAATCCGCCGACAACGCTTTGCCGGGGACACCGCCCACGTAGTGCAGGGCGTAGTTCGCCAGCAGTGCGATCGGCACATTATCGGGCGAAACCAAGGAAATAACGGGGATTTCAGGGTCAATCGGACCCGATGGCTTGAGCAATTGTGAGCTCGCCGGCGGTGGGTTCATCCGCACGCGATCCTTGCCGACGTCAAAGGGATCCGTGATCTCGACACCCTCACGCATGTACCAGCGGCGGTTGAACACTTGGTTCGGATTATTGCCGACGACCCAGCCGATTTTGGCCGCTGCGAGTCGAGAGTGCGCTTGCTGGATACCCTCGGCAACCTGTTCAACAAACCACTCGCTGTACTCCGCCTCGACCTTGCTTTGGAATACCGGGGTGAGCGTCACGCCCGTGTGCGTGTGAGTCGCGGACACGAGCACATGATCCGCGGGAATCCCGCAGCGTCCTTGAGCAATCTGGCCAATGCGATCGATCAATTCGCGGGGGATCATGCAGTGGTCGCAAATCGCAAACGCGATCGTCGTCGTTCCATCGTCGAGGACCAAGCATCGTGCATGCAGTGGATCACTGGCGAACGTTGCGACATTCGGCGTCATGTTCCCCGCCGACTCCACCGGGAATTCGGTGGGGGTGATGTCGATCGCGAACGCACCCGCACGAAACACGCGCGGCCGGGAATCGGGTGATTCTTGAGCGACAATTCCCAGCGTACTCGATGCGAAGAACACGACGGTGAAGACAACCGACAACGTTGCTGGAACCGACGTGGAGTGATTGAGATGCATGAAAGGAATCTCCAGGTGAGGGCGATGGCGTGGGGCGACGTCATCCTACCAAAGGTCCGTTAGCCCATGCCGCGGCGGCGCAGTCGGCGCTCAGCGATTGAGCCGTTTGAATGCTGCCTCGAAGCTCGTCGCGCGAGCCGCTTCGCTGCTGAAGCCGATGCTGTGCTCGCGATAGATGTAGGTGGGATCGGCGAGCAATCCCTCGAAGCCGACGGATCGCGGATCGATGCTTTGCCGGTGCAGCCGCAGTGCGACGACGATGTCCTGAAGCCGCGTTTGCACCAAATGACCCGCGTTTTCTCGCAGTGGCCAATGATGCGTGACGCGGCGATCCGAAGCAAATTTTGCGAGTTGGTGGTCGAGTTCCGGGTGTCCGAGCGCCGCCGACGCGAGCAGCGCCAGCGAGAGCGAGTGCGGGGCGCTGGAGGGATGATTCAAGATCGATTCGCAAATCTGGTTCGCCGACTCGTGGCATCGATAGCGCATGGCGATCATTAGCGTCTGGCGATCAATCGACTGGCCCGCACGGCACTGGAGCCACGCACGGAGCATCCGCCCCAGCAGCTCGTCACTGGATTGGTCACGTGCATCCGGTCGCCCGACCAACGTGGGACCGGTCGGTTCGATCGCCAGTGCTTGGACCAGCCGACTTCGCTGGGCATGAAGTTGTGAGCTTGGAACTCGTGGGTGCGAAATGCCGCGGGTCACATCGGATAGCAGGACGAGGGTCCATCCGCCGCGATCGTGGCTCGGCATTCGCAAGGGATCGAGTCGCTCCTGCGGCGGTAGCCGATAGCCGCAAACGGTATCACCGGAAAGCGCCGTGAGGGCTTCTTGATGGCGACTCACGAGGCTGGCGTAGAGCTGCCTCGCCTCGAAGTTGTCGCCCAGGGATTCGCGAAGCTGCACCCAGTAGGGCAGCGTGGTGGTATCGACGAATCCTGGTGTCGTGAGCAATTGATGAACGGCCACGTTGACTTGTTGTTCGTGGATTTGGCGAATGAGCCGTTGAGATCGAGTTTGGACCTCGAGCGATGAATGTCGTAAACCGGTCCGGAGTGCGTCGGTCGCTTCCGGCCCGAAGGCTAACAAACTTGCGGCAGCTTGATCCCGACTGGCAAATGACTCGCTATCGAGTTGCTCGACCCACGTGGCCAGAGCGTTGGGGGCATGAATGAAGGTTGCGCTCAATCCGTTTTGCGGCTCATCCAGTCGTTCGGGTTGGCGCGATGCGGTGGCGTGGATCGAGGCGTCGGTTTCCGCACGTCCGCTGGACGAGGCGACGATCCCTACCACGCAAACGCCAATGACACCCATGACGTTGAAAAACGTTCGACGCAGCAGGTTCGAGTCGGAGTCGTCGGTCACGGGGGGCCGTCTCGCTGAAGGTGGTCGTGTGAGTGATCCACTTTCAGGCTACTTTCGGCTATCGCGAGACGCGCAGAGATTACGTGGCGAATGGGGGCAGAGACGCGAGCGCCGTTTCGGATAAACTGCACAAACGTCACAGTCGCTATCTTTGATCCGTTGCTGACCTACCCCTATGAATATTGTTTGCTTTGAAGACGACTTGGTTGCGAGGATGAATCCGGCAACGCTGGGTCGCCCCGCGTATGCCGTGACCTGTGCTAGTCTTCGATTGATTGA
>JBBSJZ010000458.1:0-5242 GCA_038256795.1 Pirellulales bacterium
AGCAACTTTCGCGGTGTAGCCACTGATGAAGTGATACATCGCTTGCTCGGGTGTCAACTTCGCGACGGGCGGCAAGACGCCGAACGCATCGCACGTCAAGAAAATGATGTTGTTCGGATGCCCGGCAACGCAGGGGATCTTGGCATTGTTGATGAACTCGATCGGATAGGCGACGCGAGTGTTCTCGGTGATCGATGCGTCGTCATAGTTCACTTCGTGAGTCGTCTCGTCGAACACGACGTTCTCAAGCACCGCGCCGTAGCGGATCGCGTTGAAGATATCGGGTTCATTCACGGCGCTGAGGTGAATCGCTTTGGCGTAACAGCCGCCTTCGATGTTGAAGACACCATCATCCGTCCAACAATGCTCGTCGTCACCGATCAATTGGCGACGGGGATCGGCGGACAGCGTGGTTTTTCCGGTGCCGGAAAGCCCAAAGAATAACGACACACTCTTCGGATCATCCGCACTCTCATTGGCACTGCAGTGCATGCTGAGCACGTTTTGCTTTGGCATCAAGTAATTCATCACCGTGAAGACACCCTTCTTCATCTCCCCAGCGTACTGGGTACCGAGAATCACCATCTCACCGAGCTCGAACGACAGATCGATGCTCGTGCGGCTGGTCATTTGTGACGTGTACGGGTTGGCCGGGAATGTGCCCGCGTTGAGAATCACGAGATTGGGATCTCCGAATTCCGCCAATTGCTTCCGCGTCGGCCGAATCAGCATGTTGTGCATGAACAGGGCGTGGTACGCGCTCTCGGCGATGACTCGGATCCGCAATTGATACTTCGGGTCCCAGCCCGCGTAACCATCGAAGACAAAGATCCGGGGGCGGGTGTTGAGGTAGTCGACGGCGCGTTGGCGATTGATCAAGAACGAGCGTTCGGTGAGCCGGATGTTCACGTCGCCCCACCAAATATCGTCGCTGCTCGCGGGGTTCTCGACGATGCGTTTGTCCTTCGGGCTGCGCCCCGTCTTATCGCCGCTGCGGGTTGCCAGCGCCCCGGACTCGGAGATCGAGGCGTGGGAATCGGCGATCGCGTATTCGTACAACCGGGCGGGCGTCGCGTTGTGGATCACGTCGTCGGCGTTGATTCCGTACATCGACAAATCGATCGGGTTGACACTCATCGGTGAATCGCTCCAGGCGAATGACTTGCATGTTTTGTGGTTGAACGGCACTAGCTTAGCAATCTTTTAGCGAGTCTTGAAACCGCGTCGTAGGAGTGGTGCGACTTCGCACGTGGAATCGTGCACACCTTGTCCACAATCTCAACCCCGTCGGCCGGCAAGACGCTAGAGGCGACGAACCGGTTGTGGTCTACTCACGTAGCGGTGTTGAGTAAGAGTCCGTGATGGGACTATATTCCCGCATCGTTCTTGCTGGCGGATGTTCGATTGAGTGAGCCGACGGCGGTGGCCGCGGGTCCCCAAGGGTCGTCACAAACGCAAAGAATGCTCAGCCGACGCTGTCGACTGCACCCCGGAATGGCCCAAGCGACTGAACCGGTCGCCCGCCGACAATGTACATTTTGATTGAATCGTCTTCGACGGATCCCCTCCATGACAACACCTACGACGACCCGGCGCCCGATGATCGAGGCGGTCGGCTTGAGCAAGTTTTATGGCCCGTTCGCGGCGGCCCGGGACGTGACGTTCTCGGTCGGCGATGGAGAATTGGTGGCGTTTCTCGGTCCCAACGGCGCGGGAAAGAGCACGACCATGAAAATGCTCACGGGCTACATCGCGCCCAGCGAAGGATTCGCCCGGATCGCGGGACACAACATGATGGAAGACCGCATCGAGGGCAGTCGTCACCTCGGATATCTGCCTGAGAACGGCCCGCTCTATCCTGAGATGACGCCCCTGTCGATGCTCGATTTCTTTGCGGAGGCCCGTGGCATGACCAAGGCCAAGAAGAAAGATCGCATCGAGGCCGTCGTCGATATCTGTGACCTGTCGACCGTGATGTACAAACCCATCAGCAAACTCTCCAAGGGTTTCAAGCAACGGGTCGGTATGTCGCAAGCACTGCTGCACGAGCCCGATGTTTTGATCATGGACGAACCGACCGCGGGTTTGGACCCGAACCAAATTCGCGGCGTGCGCAAGACGATGAAGCGACTCAGTGAATCGAAAACGATCTTGCTGAGCACGCACATTTTGCAAGAGGTCGAAGCGATGGCCAACCGCGTGGTGATGATCAATGAAGGCCGGCTGGTGTATGACGGCAGCGTCGAGGGACTGCGCGATCGTGGCAACAACGATCTCGACGAAGCCTTCCACGCACTCACGCACGGCGCAACGATCTAGTCGATCGGTGCGGGCGGCCCCGCGAGCCACCATGACGAATGCAGCCCTGGGAAGAGCGAAAAACTCTCCCCGGGGTGAAGAAGAAAATCGAAACCGAGCCCTGATTGGGCGGACCCTCAAAATCCTCTCGAAGTCGACGTTGCTGCAATATGGTTCTTAATAACGTTTTCTGGGCGATGGCATCCTTGCTCGCTTACGATGGCATCCTCCTCCTCGTGCTCGTCGCGATCGTCGCCCTCTTAGCGGGGACGAAACAGGCAGCGTTTGCGGTGATGAAACGCAACTTCGTCGGCTACTTCAGCAATCCGACGGGATACGTATTTCTCTGTATCTTTGTCTTCCTCACCTCGCTCGCCGCGTTTTGGCCCTACGAGTTCTTCAACCAGAACCTGGCCACGCTCGACCAGCTCAACTTCTGGTACCCGCTCATCATGCTGGTGTTCATTCCAGCGATCACGATGAGCATTTGGGCGGAAGAAAAACGTCAAGGCACCGACGAATTGCTGCTCACACTGCCTGCGGATGACTTTGACATCGTGATCGGCAAGTACATGGCAGCCTCGGCAATCTTCACAGCCTCGCTCGTCTTCAGCCAGCTGAGCACCTTCGTAACGCTGGCCGTTTTAACTCAGGGCGAAGTCGACACGGGTCTCATCTTCACCACCTACCTCGGCTATTGGTTCGTCGGCTTGACCATGATCGCGATCGGCATGATCGCGTCGTTCCTCACCGGCAACTTGACGGTCGGATTCATTCTCGGAGCTCTGTTCAATGCGCCGCTCGCATTCGCCTCGCTCGCCGATTCGGTGAGCCCCACCCAGAAAGTGGCGAGCTACCTTGCGGCTGCGGGAATCGCCCGGCCGTTTGACGATTTTGGTCGCGGCTTGATCAGCTCATCGAGCGTGATCTACTTCGTGTTCGTAGCCTCCGTCGCACTGTACGTGTGCATGGTGTTGATCGGTCGCCGTCACTGGACCGGCGGCAAGGACGGCAACACGATGGCGTGGCATTACTTGGCGCGAACCGTCGCACTCATCGCGATCACGTGTGGCAGCGTCATCTTTGTTCGCTCCTGGGATGTCGTGCGTTTTGATGCGACCGAGAATCAAGTCAGTTCACTGGCCAGCGGCACGCGAAACATGATCGCTAATCTCGAAGCCGATCGCCCGATCGTGATCGATGCCTTCATCAGCAGTGACGTTCCGGAGTTGTATGCGCGGACACGGTACGAGTTGATCAACTTGTTGAAGGAATTCCGCAGTGAAGCGGCGAAGAACAACAAGCAAATCGAAGTCAACCTCTACGATAATATCGAATTATTCAGCGAAGATGCGGC
Organism: Pirellulales bacterium; assembly: GCA_038256795.1. Taxonomy (GTDB): domain Bacteria; phylum Planctomycetota; class Planctomycetia; order Pirellulales; family Pirellulaceae; genus JBBSJZ01. The sequence continues at coordinate 3,656 of JBBSJZ010000458.1, forward strand.
TCTCGCGGCGGAACGATTCGGGATCCTACCCGTAACGCGAATGGTGCGTGAAAAAGGATCGTTCCAGCAAAAGGACTTGATCATGGGTGCGGCGTTCCGCAGCGGCCTGGAAAAGGTCACGGTCCCAGCGTTCGAGTACGGCATTCCTGTCGAGTACGAATTGGTGCGTTCGATTAACACCGTCGCACGCGGTGCCCGCAAGCGAGTCGGGATCGTTGCCACCGACGCACAACTCATGGGCGGCATGTCGATGCAAGGCATGCAGATGCAACGGATCGATAAGCATCCGATCGTGGACGAGTTGGCGAAACAGTATGACGTGGAAGTCGTCGATTTGAATTCACCGGTTTCGGCGGACATGTACGACGCTCTCGTCGCGGTCCAGCCCTCGTCGCTCGCGCCACCGATGTTTGATCGTTTGATCCAAGCCATCAACAGCGGCATTCCCGTCGCAATTTTTGAAGATCCGCTGCCATTCGCGGCGCAGTACATCACGCCGACCGGCGAGCAAAAACAGCCCCAGGGTGGTGGTATGTTCGGCGGCGGTGGAGCCCCGTCACCCAAGGGCGACATTCGCCAACTCTGGGACGCGATCGGCCTCGAGGCCCCCGGACGCCCCGGAATGCAAGGAATGTATTCGCCCGATATCGTTTGGCAGGACTACAATCCGTACCCAAACCTTGACATGAGCGTTAACGAATTGTGGGTGTTCATCGACGAGGAAGCGCCGGGAATGGTCAAGGGCCAGGCGCTGAGCAACGACAGCATCATCACCTCCGGCTTGCGTGAAGTATTGACGCTATATACCGGTGCGATTCGAGCCAAGTCCGATACGACACTCAAGCACACACCCTTGCTCCGCTCAGGCGAGGTTAGCGGTTTGATCAGCTTCGATAAGGTCGCTCAAACCATGCAGCAAGGCGGGTCCTCCGTCGCATCCCAGATTGATGCAGTATCACCGGGTCAGGTCGTTGCCATGACAATCGAAGGCGAAACAACCCCCGTCGCTGCAGCGGTCGAGGGTGAGATTGCGACGGCAGTCCCAGGCAACGTGAAGGTTGTTTACGTCGCTGATACCGACATCATGTTGCCAGTCTTCTTGCAACTCCGAGCCGAGCCGGACCAACAAACCGATATGCGTTTCCAATTTCAAAACGTGACCTTCTTACTCAATACCATCGATTGGCTCACTGGCGAAACCGAGTTCATCGACGTGCGAAAGCACGAACAAAACTTTGCCAGTCTGAAGATGATCGACGCGGTGAAGGAAGTAGCGAGTTCCGAAGTTCGCCAGCAGGTGTCCGAGTTCGAAAAGCAGCAACAAGCGGCTGTTCGAGAAGCGGAAGAGAAAATGGCGTTGGAGATGAAGTCGCTTCAGGACGACGTCGCGAAACTGCAGAAAGAGAGTGCCGATGGTCGCGTGTCGCAGGCCGCACTGCAGGAGAAGGTGATGCAGTTCCAAATCAAGCAGGAAGGTTTGCAGCGACTCGTGGATGTCAAGAAGCAATCCACCGATCGCGAACTTAAACGCAACACGCGTGAGATCCAACGTCAAGCGGACCAGCAAGTTACTGCGATCCAAAACCA
>JBBSJZ010000459.1:0-5204 GCA_038256795.1 Pirellulales bacterium
CAATCCCTTGATTCCCCAATCAAGCTTGTGCCGCCGAATCGGGACTTCAAAGCGGAACAGAAACGTCGGATCGAGCAGTGTGGATGTCATGCCCCGCAGGATAACACAGGCTGCCCGAAGCGTTGCACCCCATTGGCAGTCGCATACGGTACCGGACAAGAGGCGCGTCGTTTGCAGACATTGACCGTAGAAACGACTTCGAACCGACCCGAAAAGGCGAGACAGTGACAAATCAGCGATGGATCGATTCTTAGCCGCGCATTTCTTGGTACTCGGTACGAATTCCGACGGCTTCTTCTTGGCGACGGAAGAACGCGTCGAGCACGGTCGGGTCGAAATGTTTGCCTCGACCCTCGTGGAGGATTTGGAGGCACTTATCGATCGGGAACGCTGCCTTGTACGGTCGCGCGGTACTGAGCGCGTCGAACACGTCAGCGACGGCGACCATCCGGCCTTCGATCGGAATTGCTTCGCCTGACAATTTGTTCGGATAGCCGCTGCCGTCCCACTTCTCGTGATGCGTGGCGGCGATCGTCGCGGCAAGTTTCAGGATCGGTGAGTTGGTGGACCAAAGGAGTTGAACCCCGAAAGACTCGTTGGTCGTGAGCGGAATCGATTCTTCCGTCACCGGCACGATAATCCGGCGACCGATGGCGCAGTGCGTTCGCATCAGTTCGAATTCGTCGTCGTCCAATTTCCCAGGCTTATGCAGAATGGCATCCGGGATACCGATCTTTCCGATGTCGTGAAGCTGGGCGGCTTGTTCTAGCAACTCGACAAATTCTGCGTCATAACCAAGCTCGCGAGCGATTAGAGCCGTGTAGCGACCGACTCGCATGACGTGGTGACCAGTATCATCATCACGAAACTCACCCGCCCGAGCGAGGCAGTGAATCGCTTCTTGCCGGGATAGGACCAACTCGGCGGTGCGAATTCGGACCTGCTCTTTGAGTCGTTCGGAGTACTTCGCCAAGTGGTCTTGATAGGCCTTGACCGACAACACGTTCTGCAACCGCAGCATCAATTCGCTGGGGTCAATCGGCTTGGCGAGAAAGTCGGACGCGCCGAGCCGCAGCGCGTTGAGTTTGATTTGCGGATCATTCGAGGCTGTTAAGACAATTGCGGGAATCAGTTTCAATGCCTGGTCGTTGCGCATCGCTTGCAGAATATCGAGTCCCGAGACTTGCGGCATGTTGATGTCCAACAACACGATGTCGGGGCGCTCGGTGCGAACCATTTCGACTGCGATCGTCGACTTGGTCGTGGTCAGAAAATTACTGAAGCCTTCTTCCTCCAGGTAAGCTTTCACGATTTCGATATTGATGCTCTCGTCATCGACGATCATGATCTTGGCCCGCCGCGAGGCCTCGCTATCATCAACGCTCGGGAACGCTTCGCCGGGGGCCGATGTTCCACCCATGGCACACTCGGACGTCCCGAAATGGGGAGGCACCGCAAGCGCTGTTGCGCTAAACAAGTTCGAATCGGTTCCCGTAGTCATTGGGCGGTGACCTCGGTTGAGACAGGCGTCACAATTCTGCTGCGCACTTTTCTGATCTCAATCAATTCTTCGGCAATCACATCGGTCTTAGCACTTCTGGCTGCTTGTTCCATTCGTGCGGCGACTCTCGCCAAGGGCTCGAAACCGCAGTTTCCGCTCGCTCCCTTGAGCGAGTGTCCGAGCTCGGCCAGCGATGCGCTATCGCCCGCCACGAGCGCCGCGTCCATCGCATCGAATCGTTCGTCGAGAGACTCAATGAATTGCTGGACGATTTGGCGGAAACGCTCTTTGTGGATCGGTAACGTCGATTCGATCGCACCGCGGGTAGGTTCGACTTCGAGCAAGTCAGTGGTCTCGACGACGGTTTCCGACGTCCGCTTCGCCGCCAATTGAACTCCGATTCCGGCGATTTCGGCAAGCGTCGTGATCAGCTTGTCGAAATTAATCGGCTTGGTCATGAACCCGCTGCATCCTGCGTCGCGACACTCTTGTTCCGCGTGCTGCATCGCGTGAGCGGTGAGCGCGACGATCGGCTTGTCGTAACCTTGAGCGCGAAGTGTGCGTGTCGCGGTGTAGCCGTCCATGATTGGCATCTGCATGTCCATCAAGATGACATCCCACTCTTGCGCGCTGGCCAATTCGACAGCCTCTAAACCGTTCTCGGCTATTGCAAACGTCGCCCCGGCCTCTTCAAGAATCAAACTCATCAGTTGGCGGTTCTCTTCGCCATCGTCGACCAACAACACACGCATGTTCGGCAAGCTGATCGCCAAGTGTTCTTCGTCATCAACCGCAATTTCGAGTTCGGCAAGATCGGGCACGATCAGTTCGACTTCGGCGAGCGAACCCGTGTCGATCATGACCGTGAATACACTTCCCACGCCAAGCTCACTGGTGACCGTGATCTCGCCGCCGAGGGCTTCAGCGAATCGTTTGCTGATCGACAATCCCAGCCCGGTTCCACCAAATCGACGCGTCACGCTGGCGTCCGCTTGCGAGAACGGCTCGAAGATCTTCGCCGCTCCAGACTCGTTCATGCCGATGCCGGTATCGACGACTTGGATCATCATTTGTGGATGCTCGGTCGTGCCCGCGAGCCTAGTGATCACTCGCACGCTGCCCTGCTCAGTGAACTTGATGGCGTTGCCGACAAGGTTCGTGAGTATTTGACGCAAGCGAGCTGGATCGCTTTGAATCGTTGCAGGAATTTCGCCTTCGAATTCGTAAGCGAGTTCGATATTCTTCTCGTCCGCCCGCACTCGCATGACGGTGGCGACTTCAGCGATCACGCGATGAACTTCACAAGGGATCGATTCAATTTCGAGTCGGCCCGCTTCGATCTTCGACAAGTCGAGAATGTCGTTGATCAAATTGAGTAGGTGCGTACCGCTGGAGTGAATCGTGTTGAGGTGTTGGCGGCGTTTGTCGGCGCTGCGTTCCATGTCGCGGCGGAGAACTTCGGTGAATCCGAGTACCGCGTTCATCGGTGTACGAATTTCGTGGCTCATGTTGGCCAGGAACGCACTCTTGGATTGGTTCGCGGCTTCCGCAGCATCCCGAGCCTTGGCCAGTTCAATTTTGTTTTCTTCGAGCAGCGTGATGTCTTCGAACGTGATCATCACACCGGAGCCGATGATCGGCGTGCTGTTGACATTGAACGTCAAGCGACGCTGCTCCACCTGCAAGTGCAGCACTCGGCCGCTGACCATTTCGCCCGTTTGCTTCGATTCAGCCCAGGGGAAATCTTGCTCGTCATTCTCGCGAATCCAATTCAGCGTGGATGGCTTCTTGCCGATCATGGTTTCGTTGTCACAGCCGACCGCCGACGTGAACAAACGATTCATCAGAATGATTCGGTCGCGTTGATCGACCAACATCACGCCGACGACCAGGCGATCAAACGTGTCGCGAACATGTTTGGGGACCGCGCCATTCGGATCCAAACTCTCCAGTGTCTTTTTGAGGAAGAACGAAAACTGGATCAGGCAGCCTGGAACCAGAATTAGCAGCAACCACGCCGGCGCCCAATGATTGAGTCCCAGTAGCCCGCCGCTCGCCACGAAGGCGACTTCGAGTGTGCCAAACTTTTCGCCAGCTCGGAACACGGGAACGGTCATGAATTGAGAATGATTGTCGGAGTTGGCGACCCACAGCTTGTCGTGTTCTCCAGCGGATACGAGCAGTGTTCCGTCATCGAGCCGGAAACCGATCGACTCGATTTGGGCGTCACGTGCGACAATGGACTGCAGCGCGAGATTGAGGTCTTCGAATCGCTGGGACGAAGCCATCGCGGTTCCGCAAATGGCCAACGTCTCGCACACTTTCGCGCGACCGAGGAGCACTTCGCGTTGTTCATTGGGAAAGAAGCCGAACGCGCTGGCGAACAAGATCGTTCCCACCATCAAGCCGACGAGACCGACGGAGATGCGAATGCGAACGGGAATGCGACCGTAAAGGTTCTTGATCATGATGCGGTTTCCGGGTTCTCTTCGATCTCAATCTGGTCCAACGCGTCACTGCGCTTCTTCATCAAGTCTTCGAGCGACTCGTTGTCGCCATCGCCGGCTCCTTGCATGATCAACAGCGGATCGACCGCCCGCCAAGCTGGCATCTGTGCGATCAATCCCGACGCCAGGAAGCCGGTCCTCAGACCCCAAGCGACAATGCCGACGGTTACGCTTGACGCCGCAGCCCCGGTTGCACCGACCACAATCAAGTCGCCTTGGATTTGCGATTCGACGTTCTGCAGTTGCTCGTCGAGTTCCTTCCACATTTCCCCAGGGCGAACCATCATTGCGTAGTTCGCTTGCGTGGCAACACTCGTTACGCTGGTCAAGCCGAGCCGACGCAGTTCAGTCGAGAAACGTTCTTCGCTATCGGAAGTTGACGATGAAGATGACTGAGTCGCGTAGTCGATCGCAGTCGCAATGGCCTGAGCGACGAGCGATTCCTGCGCGACCGAACTCTCATCCTTCTCGGCTGCCGCTAAGCCAGCGTCCGCAATCGCCGCCGTCGGAGTAACGAAGTTGGTGCTTGCCGCTTGGCTGCCCATCATGGAAGCCATGCCGACAGCAATGGTCGTGTCGTTTTTTGCAGTGTCAGCTGGCGCGTCGTCAGCCTTCTTGTTGCCCGAGTCAGCGGAATCCGCCGCACGTGATGCACTGCTACTGGAGTCGGTCGCGGACGAATTGCCGGTGCCATTGCTTGAGTCGCTGGAGGTCGGCGGGACTGCGGGTTGCGGGCTGACCGGAGCAATGATCGGCGTCGGCTTCACCGTGATCGTGTACGTCTCGCCGTAGCTCAATCCGCCAAGATCGGTCGCTGTTACGCGTAAGACAACCGTGGGCTCGATGAAGCTCGGAATGCTGACTCCTGGCTTCAATTTGAGTGCCCCACTGACGACCGTGAAGCGTGCGTCATCGACAGTCCAAACAAAGGTGCTGTCAAGATCTGGATCGAACGCCACGAGATTGCCGACCACCGCGCCCGCTTGATTGCTTTGAACTTGCGTGGCAGTGAGGGTGATATCGGTCGGCGATTCATTGACGTTCGTGACCGTGATTGTGAACGCTTTGCTGTAGGCGGTTCCAGCACCAGCTTGATCCGTTGCTGTGATCGTCAAACTTATTGTGGGTTCAAATTCGAAGTTGATTGACGTACCCGATTTCAACTTCAATTGGTTGCCAACTATCTCGAATCTCGC
>JBBSJZ010000460.1:0-5188 GCA_038256795.1 Pirellulales bacterium
CACCACCACTGGCGAGCAAGACGTGATGTCGCTTGCAACCGACGCGGGCGGTGTGCATGATCACGATGCTATCCACGGCGGTGGGCGGATGCGGTGCGAAACCATGGGCGGCGGCCGAGACCTCCAAGTCGACGATCGATTCGAGTAAACCACGAGCGCTACGGTCATCGCCAAAGCGGTTCACCAACTCGGCCATCGCCACGATGCGATACATCGACTCGAGCGCCCCATAGATCGGATACTTGGAGCGGATCGCTTCGAATTGGCGGTTGAACTCGTCGACCATCGCTACGGTGCTCGGATCATCGGGAACTCGGGCGCGACCTTGGGCGATGGAACGTTCATTCTGGCCACTGAGCCGCAGCGGTCGCCCGCTGAGTCGGAACATACGACGATCTGCATCGGCCTGGACGGTTTGAGGATTGGCGGTGAACCAGAGCCGGATGAGTAGCTCCGATGGACCGCCCACGGCAATCGTTTCGTCGACGAAGTCGAGATAGTTTTTGACGCCCGCGGGCATCTCGGCATCGCCCAGTGCGATGCGTTTCATGTGCCGATCGGCTTCCACCATCAGCACCGCGAGCGTTGTCCTGGGGTCGGTTCCGAATACTTCGACACGCTGTTTGCCGAGAGCAGTGCCTATCTTCGCCGCAGCGGCGCTGATGGGGACACGATCGTTCTGGACATCGGCCGCGACTGTTTGAGCGCTCGCGAGACCTGCGGGCGTGGGGTCGATCGTGCATCCGAACGGTTCATTCGTCAGCGCGGAACGCGCCGCGGTGGCGAAAAAGTCCAGCCGCAACGGATGCTGGCCCGTTCGAGCATCAACCCACCAGCCTTGACGTGATTGAATGCCACCCACGGGACCGGCGACCAGCACATCATCCTCCAAAATCGCGATCTGGCTAATCTCGCTCAAGCCCGCGAAGTACATCAATGAATCGCCGAGTGGAGTCGCCAACATTTGACGACTCGCGATCTCGTCGCGAAGCCGACGCAACGACACAACGCGGAGCGACGCGGGCCGTCGCCAATCATTCGGCCGAGGGCTTTCGTTAAATACCGCAGGCTCTTCACCCGATGATTCGAGCAGCCGATTCAGTTGTGTATCCGCGTCTTGGGAGTCGAGGTGCTCGACATCGCTCACCATGCCATCGGGCTCAACCATGATGCCCTGCGGATAGGGTGATATGGCGCTGGGGCCACCGTTTTGTTCCCACGTGTCCGGCTGGATCGTGAGTTGAATCAATTGGATCAACGAATCAAAATCGGCCAGGCCAGCACCACCGGGTGCCGACGTCCTGTTTGATGGGTCCCGCGCGGGGCTCATCTGCTGAGCCCGTCTGCGTGATTGCGGATCCGTGATCCCTTTGAGCGTGACGCTCGCTGAAACACGGTCGCCCGAGGCCAATTGACCCTGAGCGACTTGAGCTAGGGCATCCTCTCGCTCTGACTGAGGTAATGACTCCGCCAGCGATTGAGCTGCGGAGAACTCACCGCCACGCACGTAGTCGGCCACCGACGCCGCCGACTCTTCCGCACTCAAAATTGATGGGGCGAGCGATGGCAGCGAGGCGATCACGACGATTGCCGCAGTCCAAACGAAGGTTCGAGACATCACACACCCTGGTTTCAAAAACGAGTCGTTACGGCTTCAAGACGGCCGATGAGGGCACAGCAGCATGAAGCCATGGAAAAGCATTCACCAAAACCCGACGAACCGACGAACGGCGCGTTCGGTGATGTCCTCATCGTAACATGATCCGCCGCGGGATCGACAATTTCTACGGCTCGCTCGACGGCATCTTGCCATGCCCAATCCATTGGTTCCCCGCGAGTCGTTGCTGGGGCACGAATCGCGATTTGTAATTCAGGTGCTGGTTTTCGGCGACGTACATCCCGAGATAAACGAAACGGCGCAGATTGGCCACACACCACTGGATTTGTTTCAAAATGGCGAACGTCCCGAGGCTCAATCGCGAATAATCGGGATCGAAGTACGTGTACACGGCCGAGATACTGCTGTGGCCGATGTCGATCGTGGACACCGCCACGAGCGAATCACCATGCCGGATCGCGAGCTCCTTCGTTTCGCAACAACTATCGACGAGGAAGGACCGGTAGGAGTCGCTATCGACGCGGTCATCGCGGATGCCCAAATTCCGTTCGTCGCGGTGGCGATTGAACAGGCGGACACGGTCGAGATCGACCGTCGGCGTCGACCACACGGTGGTCAACTCTCGGTTCCCCCGGTTGAGGACGCGGCGGAGTGAAGTGCTCCAGCGAAATTCATGAACGTCGACGCGCGTCGGTTGGCACTCCGAGCACGTCGGGCACTGCGGTGTGTAGACAAAATCGCCGCTGCGCCGAAAACCTCGCGCGAGCAACGTATCGGTCAGCTCCGGTGACACACCGCCGACGGGCAATCGCAAAGGCATTCTCGCCGTCACGCCCGGCAGATACGGACACGGTTGCAATTGATCCTGGACGACGATCAGCCGACACTCGCCCGTCGCGAGTGGGCCTCGGCCATTGGGATGACTCATGATTTTGGGGGACGACTCCCGAATTCGAGCGACGCTTGGCAATTAAAAAACGCGGTGTGATGACACACCGCGAATCATACGCGCTCGACGGGTCGTAGATCAGGGATTCGCGGCAACCTCAGCACTGATTGCCGCCTTCACTCCTCTAACTCCCAACTCCCAACTTCATACTCCTAACTTCCTCAGTCCCACCACCACTGGCCGTCGGCCAAATTCGCTGGACCCGCCGCTTGCTTGGCCTTGGCGTTCTCGCCCGCTGAGTCGATCACGCGTTGATCGCTGTTCAGTGCCAAACGCGGCTGCATGTGTACACCACCGCCGAGTGGAGTCACGAGTGTGCTGCCACGCCAGATCGCGTTGACGGCGGTCTCGACTTGCGCTGGAGTTGTATGCGTTTCCACGGCGTAGGCTGACTCGACGCCGAGCACTGGCATGTTCCAGTCCGCTTGGCCGTAGAAGTCTTGGTCCTGGATGTAGGCTGCCGCGATCGAGACGTCAATCAATTGCCGCAGCTCGCCATAGATACGGACGCGGCGAGCGATCTCGGGGTAAAGTCTTGTAAAGTCTGCACAGAACGCTTGGCTGGCACGGTTACCACGTCCACCAGCGACACGTTCGCCGTTGGCGGTGACGCGTTCATTGGCACCGACAAGTTGAACACCACGCTCGTTGATCTTCATCGCCAGCCCATCTTCGCTGATCGAGATACCGTCATAATTGGGTTGGAAAAACCATCGTTCCATCGCGCCACTGCCGCCTCCGGACGGATTGGTCCGGGCCGTGTAGCTCATCATTTTGACCGGCAATTGCTCGAGCCCGATACCGACGAGTTTCATTCGATAGTCGGCTTCGACGAGGACGCGAGCGAAGTGCGTCGCGGTCGGAATCCCCTTGATGCTGACCGTTTGCAAGCCGAGGTTTTGCTTCAATCCCCGAGCGATCGGTTCGGTGTCGCGAGGCGTCACATTGCCGCGGACCGAAGCCAGGAATTGCTGCATCCGCTGCAACCCTTCGGGTGTCGGATCGATCGAGACACTGATAACGCCCTTATTGATCTCGCCGGGCTTAAAAGCACGTAGAGCCGTGATCAAGTCTTCGAGCAGCACCACGGGTTGCCCCGAATGGATACCCACGAGTCGATCGGTCGGATCCGCGACAAAGCCCTCGGCCGGACCGGCGATCACGATGTCCTTGGTCTCGGGATAGAAGAAAACGTACTGGACACTTGTGAGACCGGCGAGCGCGAGCAAATCGTTGCTGATCGGTTCACCCGCGGCGATGCGATCGCTAATCGCCGCTTCGAGACGCTGCAGCGAGACTTTACGCAGCTCACTGGATCGCATCACATCCTGGCCAGCATCGGCACGGGCCGCCATCAATCGCTGCTGGGCGACGCGGGGATCGAATTGACGAATCCTCAGCACCCCTTGGGCGTCGACGTCGACACCGGCGATTGGGTTGATGAAGTTATTGGTTTGGTTGGTGTTGCCACCAGCGCCGCCGCCACCGCCCTGGGCAAACACGAGCTGGGTCGGCACCAGCATCGCGACAACGAGCGACAGAAACGGCATTAAAAATCGAGGCATTTTCATCGGTCGAAACACACCGCTGGCGAAGAAAAGGATTCTGGGAAAGCACGTCCGTGCGATCGCAACGAAGACGCATCCACAATCTCTGACGATAGTTGCTCGAACACATTCCAGCAACAAACGGCGACGAGACAGCTCGCATTGTACTCAGCGGTCGCCGGTATTGCCGATTTTTCCGGCTGAGACGCGTCGATTTCCCCGCGACCAGGCGTCCTCCCTTTCGGTTTTTCGCTGAAAGCCTAGAATCCGGCTGCTAGTGATTTCTACCCCCGCAGCGTACGAGTGATCCAAAATGAGTGGCGATTGTGATTTCGGTTTGATCGGTTTGGCTGTCATGGGCGAAAACTTGGCCCTGAACGTCGAGAGCCGCGGCTACAAGGTTGCCGTCTACAACCGCACGACCTCCAAGGTTGATGACTTGATGGCCGGCCGGGCCAAGGGCAAGAATTTCGTCGGTACTCATACCATCGAAGAATTTGTGAAGGCCGTCAAACGGCCCCGCAAGTTGATGATGTTGGTCAAAGCCGGTGCTGCCGTTGATGCCCTGATTGAGCAATTGCTGCCGTTTTGTGAACCCGGCGACATCATCATCGACGGTGGCAATGAGTACTATCTGCACACCGAGCGACGCACCAAGCAAGTCGAAGCCGCGGGGCTGTTCTACGTCGGTTGTGGCGTCTCGGGCGGCGAAGAAGGCGCGCTCAAGGGCCCCAGTCTGATGCCCGGCGGCAGCAAGGAGGCGTGGCCACACATCAAGGAAATGTTCCAAGCGATCGCCGCCAAAGTCGGCCCCAACAACGATATCCCCTGCTGCGAATGGCTCGGCAGTGGCGGTGCGGGCAACTATGTCAAAATGGTTCACAACGGCATCGAGTACGGTGACATGCAGTTGATCTGCGAGGCGTACCAATTGCTGCGTGAACTCGGCGGGCTTTCCAACGACGAACTGTACGACGTCTTTGACGATTGGAACCGTGGCGATTTGCAAAGCTACCTGATCGAAATTTCTCGTGACATCTTTAGTGCCAAGGATGACCAGGGCGGCCAGGGGCA
>JBBSJZ010000461.1:0-5179 GCA_038256795.1 Pirellulales bacterium
CCGGTGTCGTGCGTTTAAAAGTGCCGCGTGAAGGCCAGTGCGTGATTGATGATCTCGTCCGCGGCGAAGTTCGATTCGACTGGGCCGGAGAGCAAGACCACGTGATCCAGCGCGGCGACGGTAGTTGTCTCTATCACCTCGCCAGTGTCGTCGATGACCACGATTTGGCGATCACGCACGTCGTCCGCGCCGAGGAGCACTTGCCCAACACGCCGCGCCAGATTTTCATCCTCGAGTCACTCGGCTACTCGCGGCCGGTTTACGCTCACCTGCCGTATGTCGCCGAGCCCGGCGGGACCGCCAAGCTGAGTAAACGGAAACTGGCCAAGTACCTGAAGAACAAGGACTTCGCGGACCTGCTCACGCGTGGCAATCACATCGCCGCCGCCTGTGGTATGACGACGGACGCCGATACGTTCAACCCGGTCATCGTCGACTTCTATCGCGAGATCGGCTTTACCCCGCACGCGATCCTCAATTACTTGTTGCTGCTCGGTTGGTCACTCGATGGCGAGACCGAAAAGTTCACGCTCGATGAGATGATCAAGCACTTCACCCTCGCCCGTGTCAATCGCTCGCCCGCTTCCTTCGACCCGCAAAAATTACTCTCCGTTCAAGGCGACACGTTCGCGGCCCAGTCGCTTGAAGACCGCGTCGCTGCGGTGATTCCGTTCGCCACTCGCGCCGGGATCGTCGGCGACGCGGGCGCGGATGCGACGCAGCGTTTGAGGACTGTCGTGGAAGCGGTCGGCGATCGGCTTAAAATGGCGGGCGATATCGTCGATTACGGCTATGTGTTCACCGACCCCGTTATCTATGACGAAGTCGCCTTTGAAAAGAAAGTCGCGGGTGATGAAACCGCGCGAATACTCATCGCGGATCTGGCAAACTCATTCGAATCACTCGCCGCCTTTGATACGCCAAGCATCGAAGCGGCGGTGCAAGCGTTCTGTGAAGCTAAGCAAGTGAAGCTCAAGCAAATCGTTCACGCCCTGCGGATCGCGACCACGGGCGTTGCCAATGGTTTCGGCATGTTCGAGACGCTTGCCGTGATCGGCCAAACGCGAACCGTCGAGCGGATTCGAGCGGCGGTGACTCGCGTAGCATCGGCTGAGAGTTGAATTGGGATACGCAAGAGATCCGGCATGAACTTGCCGGGTTGGTGTCGCTGCGGCTGGTTGATCCGGCCTGCGAAGCCTGATCCGGCCTGCGAAGCCATCAAGCGATGCTGGTATTCGATTGGGCCACGCGTTTGGCAGTCACGAGATCGCGGAAGTGATCACGCATGTTCTTGAGCCAGAAGAACAGGTAGAAGTTGCCGACGATCGAACACAACAGCATCACGTTGAAAAATTTTTGCGGTGCCAATTCGTTTTTGCCGCCGAGTCCAGTTTCTAAGGGCACACGGTTCATGGAACCGGCCTGATCGCTGCTCGATGGGTATTCGTCTTGAGGGGTGTTCGGATAGGGACGGGAAAGGTCCGTGGTGGCGTCGGATGTGCGTCGTTGCGGATTCGCGGCCAGTCGAGCGGCCATTTCACGCGAATAGATCTCTCGATCATACGCATCACGGTTCGCCGCATCTCGGGCTGCGGCTTCGCGTGCCAAGGCATCACGGGCTAACGTTTCACGGGCGAATCTCTCCGCGGACGTTTCGTACCCTGAGTTCGACGCAGGAGGCGTGTAGTTCGATGGGGGTGTCAGATTGGATTGGGGTGTTCCGAGCGCGGCCGTGTTGAGGTCCCAAGCACTCGTGCCACCGCCGCCAGCGTATCCCGAGGCTGGGTTGTAAAGATTTGAGTTGACCGGCTTCCAGTTCTCATCCACGGGGACGCCGTCGAGATTGAAAGAGAACGCACCGGCAGGCAAGCGAGCGCGTTGCTCAGCCGATAGTCGTGAATCGACACGAGGTGCTGCGCCGAACGCGTCTAGATTGCCGTAAGCACGCGGATCCTCGAAGGCATTTGCGGCTGGATCAGCGTAGTTAGTACTGGCCGGTTGATTGTTGCTGGCAAAGTTCGTACTCGGCGGCGTTCGCAAACTATCCGGTTGACGCGCGAAGTTGCCGAAGCTGCTATTCGCATTCGTGGGCGATGCGTTTGCCGCAGCCTCACGCTGGGCCAATGCTTCGCGCTGGGCCAATGCCTCACGCTGGGCCAATGCTTCGCGCTGGGCGGCTTCTCGCTGCGCTGCTTCGCGATCGAGTGCTCGCCAGTCCTTGCTTTCCTGGGTGGGATCCGTCGATGGACCGCCACTCCGAGCACGAGCCATACTGCCATTGTCGGCGCCCAGGGGTGACGGAGGCTGGACGCGGGTGTTCGCTGCCGGCTGCTGTGCCGCGGCGTAACTAAGGGGATCGGTGCTCGGGCCGCGAGCGGTATTGGTCGGTGCCGTCGAGGGGCCGCCGGCGAATGCGGAAGCCGCAGCAGCGTCGCGGCCTGTTCCAGCCGCCATCTGGTCAAATGCTTTCGCCGCTTGCGGGTTCGCGGCACGAAGTTGGTTCATCGACGCGTCGAACTGGTTTTGAGTCCCGGCGCCAATGTCTTGTTGCACTTGATCCGCCACACCCTTGGCTGCACCGGCAAAGCTATCAGCCACATTCTGCAGTGTCGTCGGCAACGCAAATGTACTTCCGGGACCGTCTGCGGGCGCCGGTTTCATCACGGATGCGCTAGCGTCACTACGCCCGCTTGCGGGGATCGGGCGAGACTCGCGGGAGCCGTCCATTTGAGGAATCGGCATCGGCACAAAATCGTTTGCCGCGACTTGATTGATCGACGACATCCGCGATGACGATAACGGCCGCGGTGGCGGCGCCGTCCGCGGCAGCGGGCCGCTGCCCACACGAATGATGACCTTTGACACGCGACCTTGGACTTGCGGGTCAATCACGCTGGAGATTTCCCCGAGCTCTCTGACTCGCTCCCATTGGTCCGGTTGGACCTGGACCACGTATTCGACTCCGCCGACCCCGTCGGGTTGCCAACCGTAGTCGACACCCAGGGCGGCGACCAACAGTAGCATCGGGACTCCGCCCATTGCTCAATCCTTCGACTTGCGAACCGTGACTTCCAAATCCAGTTTCCCGCCGCGGAAACGCTCCTCCGGCAGCCTTCGACCCGCGATGGTAACGCCGGCCGCCCCATTCGGTAAAGAGTGATTTGAGTGGGTAAAGGGCGGAGTGGAACGCGGGGGCGGTAATCTAGGTGCCGCGGGAGGCATAGGCTATCAACCGTCGAGCTTCGACAGCCGCGAGTGCGCGGCAATTAATTGGCGCGTCGCCTCGTCGATCTCATCGGGTGTATTGAATCGACCGATCCCGAATCGGACGCTACGACGGGCGGCGGACTCGGATAAGCCGAGGGCCAGCATCACGTGGCTTGGCTCGGGATCGACGCTACTACAAGCCGAACCGCTGCTGAAGGCCACATCCGAGGCGGCTGACATCCATGTTTCACCCTCGATCGCCGCCAGCGTCAGGTTGAGGTTCCCAGCCAAGCGGTGCTCGCTATCGAGTCCTGGCCCATTGAGAATGAGTCCGTCGATACTAGCAAACAGGACTCGCGCCAATCGATCTCGCAATGCGGCGATGCGAGCGATCTCGACCGGCAACGACTGCTCGGAGATTTCCAGAGCCTTGGTCATCGCTACGATCCCGGCGGGCTGGAGTGTGCCGCTTCGCAGGTTGGATTGCTGGCCACCGCCGACCATTTCTGGTTTCAACCTAACGCGACGATTCCCGTTGCCGATTGCGAGGAACCCGATGCCCTTGGGGCCGTAGAACTTGTGCGCCGAAGCGCTGAGCAAATCCACGTCCGCGGTGAACATCGACATTGGAATTCGGCCGACGGCCTGGGTCGCATCCGAGTGCAGCAGCGCACCTCGATGGTGGCAAAGATCCGCGATCGCCTTCATCGGCGCGATCGCGCCGATTTCATTGTTCGCCCACATCACACTGACGATCGCGGTGTCGTCGTCGATCGCCTCGGCGAGCCGCTCCAGGTCGGGCACACCGGCGAGCGATTGATCGCGCTGGATCACCGGCACTTTCACAATCTCGAACCCAGATCGCGATAATTCCTCGCAAACATCGAGCACGGCGGGATGTTCCGTGGTGACGGTCACGACTTTGCGACGTTTTTGCCGCGGGTGCAGGCACACGCCCTTGAGCGCGAGATTATTGCTCTCCGTCGCGCCGCTCGTGAACACGATCTGCGATTGACGAGCGTCGATCAGCTCCGCAATTTGTGAGATCGAATGGTCGACCGCGTCCGCCGCATCGCGTCCTAGCGCGTGCGAAGTACTATGCGGGTTGCCGTAGTGCTCGGTCAACCAAGGCAACATCGCTTCAATCACCCTCGGATCACAACGGGTCGTCGCATGATTGTCGAGGTAGATCATGGTTGAGCCGGAATCAACCATAGAGCGCCTTGATCGCTAATTGACTCCACGTCTCGAGCCCCGTGGGATCATCAAGTAGCGTTTTCACGCTGACGAAACCGCCGTCGGCCAAGTCCGCTTCGTTGCTGCGAACGTGCGGCGACTCGAGCACAAAGCGGTGCACGATGCCCAAGTGAACCTTGCCGACTTCATTGGACGGATCGTAGATCAAGCCTTCGCGAGACTCGGTGTAAACCGACTCGATGGTCACTTCTTCAGCCAACTCACGCTGCATCCCCGTCGTGTACACGTCGCTGCCGCCCGCAGCGTCCTCGCGGCTGATGTGGCCACCGATGCCGACACTGCGTTTGGCGTGCAACCGCTTCTCACCCGAACCACCACCCCGCGTGTAGGTGAACAATTCGACGTCACCCTCAACGGACGTGTGTTCTAACAACACGTACGGAATCAATTGCTTGAAACTCGGATCGACTTCCATCGCCCCGCGAGGCTGAAACGAAAGCTGGTCGCTGGCGAGGATCGGTTTCAAAAACCGATCAACGTCCTTTTCAAAACCATGGATCGAACCGATCGCGGCGATGCAGGACTCGGGAATGACAAGGATGTGTTCTTCGTGAGACATGGGGCGCGGAGGGCGAAAGGTGAAGGTAATGAGAAAAGCCGCCTGAAGGCTATACACCTACGGTTCGGACTAGATGATCAACATCGCGTCGCCGTAACTGTAGAAGCGATACTCTTGTTCAATGGCAACCTGGTACGCTCGTCGAATCAACTCACG
>JBBSJZ010000462.1:0-5176 GCA_038256795.1 Pirellulales bacterium
CCACAGTGGTATCGTCCGAAGCTGATTGCCGCCGTCACGCTCGCTTCGATCGCCGCAATCCAGGCCAAGGGTTGGTTGCCGGGATCGATGCAGTTGCTGCTAGAAGCGTCGTGCTACATGTCGATGCTACTGGGGATTTGTTTGCTGTGTCACGGTGAGGTCGCGAGGCTCAAGCCGGAGCCGCGTTATTTGACCCAGTTTTACGCAATGATCTCGGCGGGCGGCGCGGTCGGAGGCATCATTGTCGCGGTGTTGTGCCCAATGTTCTTGAACACCTTCGCCGAAGTCCCGTTCTTTGTTTCGCTCACGACCGCGGTCGCCTTCTTGGTCTACTTTGCCTCGCGAACGTGGCGGCGGAGTGACTACGACTGGTCGGTCGCGAAGCGGCTGAAGTACGCCGGGATGGCACTGATGGTAGCGCCTGTCATCGCCGTTTGGTGGGCGTCGGACGATTCCATCCTCGTCTCCAAACGGAGTTTTTTCGGCGTCGTGCACGTGATTCGGGATACCCAGGGAACCCGTCTTGTTCACGGCAACACGATTCACGGCTTGCAGCGCAGCGGCGATGAGGCTGCCGAGCCGACGACCTACTACGGTCGCACCAGCGGTATTGGACTGACGATTGCTGCACTGCAGCGACAAAACGCAGCGATGCGCTGGGGCGTCGTCGGGCTCGGCTGCGGCGTCCTCGCCACCTACGGTCGCCCGGCAGACTCGATCGATATGATCGAGATCAGTCCTCACGTCGTCGAAATCGCCAACGAATACTTTACGTTCTTGGATGACTCGGCGGCGCGGATCCAGACTCACCTGGGCGATGGTCGCTTGGTGCTGGAACGAATGTCCGAGGCGAAGTTCGACCTGCTCGTGCTGGATGCTTTCAGCAGCGATGCGATCCCGGCTCACCTGCTCACCCGCGAATCCATGGGCTTGTATCTCGACCGACTCGCCGGCGGGGGGGTACTGGCGATTCACGTCTCGAATAATCATCTCGATCTCGTGCCACTGGTGCATCGGTTAGCGGATGACGCCGGGATGACGAGCCGGGTAATTCGCGACGCCGGCGACGAGAATCTTGCGACCAAGCACTCGACTTGGCTCGTCGTTTGCGGCGAGGGTCATGACTTGTGGCAGGACGACTTCATGGAAAATGCCGAGGGTCCGAGCGAAGCCGACTTGCAGCACGGGTCGCTGTGGACGGACCAGCACCACAATCTCGTCAGCGTCCTCAAGCTCTGGTAGCGACCCCCGCAGCCCCGGTTCGGTGCCAAATGGCACAGGACGCCCCTTGACGAAAAACGGTTCCGCACCGTATTTTCTTCAGGTTGAACGCCTTTTTTGCCAGCGTAGCTTCAATTGGTAGAGCATCGCATTCGTAATGCGAGGGTCGTGGGTTCGAGTCCCACCGCTGGCTTTTCGGTAAAAACAGACGTCATTCTGGGCGTTTGGTCGTTTTTGCACCGAATTCGGCAACCCCGTTCCACAATTACACAGTGCCTCCATCTTAACGGGGGCGGGAGATTCGTCTCGATGAGTGAAGTCGACGTTGATGTACTCGACTTGAGGGAATTCGTCCTCGCGAACAATTCGTTCGGCCCAGCCGATGTGACGACGATTCGCCGAGCGATCACCTCCAATTACAGCCACTTCGCGGAACTTCGCGACGCTGTGAATGATATGGAATTGGACGAGGCGCTCAGCCCAGCGGGCCGCACCAAGATGGGCGTTAGCCAATTCTTGCTCGGTCGTTTCCGCACGTCTCTGGACACGCTGCGAGTGGCTGACGGCGGTGCAATGGCACTGTTTTACCAAGCCCGTTGCCATTTCGAGTTGGGCGCTTACGGCGAGGCGATTGCCGCTTACGAAAAGGCCCAGAAATCTGGCTACAACGAAGACCAGTGCAAGATCGGGATCGCCGAATCCCAACGCTACTCGGGTAACATCGACGAAGCGATGAACTTGCTCGACAACATCTTCGGTCCCTCGGAACAAACCGCGGACTACATGTACCAAAGGGCGGCAACGGTGGCGTCGGTCGGCGGCCGCATGGAAGAATCGATCACCCTTTACGAGCGAGCCATCCAAGCGGACCCGAGTCATGCCGGAGCCCTCTTCGGTTTGGCACTCGAAAACGACCGCGTCGGTAACGACATGGAAGCGCTCTCGCTTTACGAGCGTGCGGCCAAGGCGTTCCCCACCGGCATCGGTGCGCTCGTCAACCTCGGGCTGATGTACGAGGACAACAACCAGTACGACAAGGCTCAAATTTGCTACAAGCGAATCCTGGATTGCCACCCGGATCACCCGCGAACCCAGTTGTACATGAAGGACGCTTCGGCGACCGGAAATCTGTTGTACGACGAAGAAGCCCAGCGCAAGAATGATCGCTTGGCCCAAATGCTCAACATGCCGGTCGCGAACTTCGAACTCAGCGTTCGTAGCCGCAATTGTTTGCAGAAGATGGGGATCGACACGATCGGCGATTTGACTCGCACCAGCGAAGCGGAATTGCTCAGCAGCAAGAACTTTGGCGAAACGAGTCTCTACGAAATCCGCGAGATGCTGACCAGCAAGGGATTGTCGCTCGGCCAGTTTGCTCATGAGAAAAAGAGCAGTGACCCACCGATCGACACGAGCCATATGTCGCCCGATGAGCAAGCGCTTCTCGAGCGTCCGATCGCGGACTTGAACTTGTCCGTGCGTGCCCGCAAGTGCATGGCGCGGTTGCAAATCAATTCGATTGGTGAGTTGGTTCGCAAGACTGGCGACGACATGCTGGAGTGCAAGAACTTCGGCGTGACGAGCTTGAATGAGGTCCGCGAGAAACTCGGCGACCTTGGCCTCAAAATGCGTGGCGACTGATCGAGCGTGCCCGCATTTCGCTTTGAACTCCTGCACCGCGACGCAGCCACCGAGGCGCGTCGCGGTGTTTTTTTGACACCCCACGGACCGGTCCAAACCCCGGGCTTCATGCCCGTCGGGACCCAGGGCACCGTCAAGGGCGTCACGATTGATCAGGTCCGCGCCACGGGCGCAGAAATGATTCTCGGAAACACCTACCACCTCGCGCTGCGGCCCGGTCACGAGACCGTGCGGCGACTCGGCGGGCTGCACGCCATGAGCGGCTGGGACGGCCCGATCCTCACCGATAGCGGTGGGTTCCAAATCTTCAGCCTCGGTGCCATCAACGAAGTCACCGAAGATGCCGCGACGTTTCGCAGCCACATCGATGGAGCCAAGATTCGGCTCACACCGGAACACTCGATCGAGATCCAAGAATCACTCGGTAGTGACGTCGCGATGGTGCTCGACCATGTCATCGCCCTTCCCGCGGAACCCCAGGCCGTGCTTGACGCCACCGAGCGTTCGATCCGCTGGGCCGGCAGATGCTTGAATGCTGCGACACGTGACGACCAAGCCCGTTTCGCGATCGTCCAAGGCGGTCTCGATGAATCGCTGCGTCAGCAATGTGCGCGTGAATTGGCCACGATGGCCTTTGAGGGTTTCGCCGTGGGTGGGTTGAGCGTCGGCGAGGCGCCCGAAGACATGTACCGCATCACGGCGGCGACCTGTCCGATGCTGCCGACCGACAAGCCGCGATACCTCATGGGCGTCGGCCGACCGATCGATTTGCTCGAAAGCGTCGCCCGTGGGATCGATTTGTTTGATTGCGTGATGCCAACTCGCAATGGCCGCAACGGGCTGGCATTCACGGATAGCGGTTCACTCAAGCTGCGCAACGCCGTTCACCGCGAAGACACATCCCCGCTCGAGGTCGATTGTCCGTGCATCGCGTGCCGACACAGTCGCGGCTACCTGCGGCACCTCTTCATTGCTGGCGAGATGCTCGGACCGATTCTGGTATCGATCCATAATCTGACCTATTACCAGCGATTGATGCGTGAAGCTCGCGAGGCGATCGAGTCGGGCACGTACTCAGATCTCGTCGCACGCAAGAAATTGGGCTGGGGAATGTCCTAGTTGCGCCAGGACGACGGCAGCAATGACGGTTTCCCCTGGGCGTTGATGCACGCGATCGTGGAGTCGCCTACGACGAGCGTCTCGTCCCCACGACGAAGGACATAGTGATGTCGAATCCGCACCTTACGGATCTCAACGACTGTCGTCTGCAGCACCAGGACATCATCGAACTCCGCCGCACCGAAATAGCGGACGTTCATATCCGTCACGACGAGCATCAATCCTTCGTTTTCAAATTCGCGGTAGCTGACACCCGCGGCGCGAAGCATTTCCACGCGACCGCGCTCAAAGTAGTTGAGATAATTGGCGTGATGGACACGCCGTTGACCATCGGTTTCGTAGTACGAGACGCGGATCTCGGTCTCGTGGGATGAGCCGTTTGCAGGAGCGTTCATGGAGCGATCGAGTCCAGGGATGGGGCCGGGGTGAAAAGTCCGACGTTGACCGGGATGCGTGGGATTCTCTATTCCTAGATCATCCCAAGAAACCACGACAGGAAACATGGTCATGTTCGGACGAGAAAAGCGATACCAGAAACAGCTCGACGCCGCGAGAACCCTGCTCGAGCAACTGGCAATCCAACTGGACAGCCGTGTTTCGGTTCGTCTCTGGGATGGTAGCCTCGTCCCCCTGGGCAGCAACGTCGAGCCGGACCTGATCCTGTCGATCAGCGGCCCCGGCGTGATCGGCTCGCTCATGCGACGGCCCACCCCCGAGAATTTGCTACGTCACTACGCTTGCGGACACCTTGATTTTCACGGGACCGATCTGCACTCGTTCATGGAGTCGCTTTATGTCCGCGACTCACGCAAGCGATCCAAGAAGATCGGAAAAGCCACCGTCGTAAAATCATTGCTCCCGTTCTTGTTCGAGCCCGCGAGCAATTCGGTCGTCGATCACGAGTACCGCGGAGACGTCTCGGGGTTGAATCGCAGCGAGACCGAAAATCACGATTTCATCCAATTTCACTATGACGTCAGCAACGAGTTCTACGAACTGTTTCTTGACGAGCAAATGGTCTACACGTGCGGCTACTTTACGGATTGGAATAACTCACTGGAGCAGGCCCAGTTCGACAAGCTTGATATGATTTGCAAGAAGTTGCAGCTCAAGCCCGGCGATCGATTCCTGGATATCGGATTTGGCTGGGGCAGTCTCTTGTGCCACGCCGCCAAGCACTACGGCGTGCGAGCTC
>JBBSJZ010000463.1:0-5158 GCA_038256795.1 Pirellulales bacterium
CGCCAGTATTGGGGCCGCGTCTTTTCCACGGTGGCGCTGTCGCCGTCGGCGGATGACAGAGTCGACGATTCCGGATGGTTCAAGGTCATGTCGCGAACAAGTCAGGTTGGAATAAATGGATGCTTCGGACGATACGATTCACGATTCATGAGTCAAAGGACTGCTTGAATCACAAATAAGAGGAGACGTTTAGCGGTGACAAACCGCGCAGTGAACTTGCGGATTGATGTTGTGTTCTTCTCGCCACTCTTTTGCGAACGTGGCCTGAGCTTCAGGACTTTCGAATTCCCAATCCAACTTCGTTACAAATTCTTTCGGACGCAGATGCGGATCGGGATTGCGGTGGCAGGTGATGCACCAAGCCATCGACAGCTCTTCGTGTTGATACACGACTTCCATTTGGTCGATGCGGCCGTGACACGACTTGCAACTGACTCCGGAATTCACGTGAGCGGCGTGGTTGAAGTAGACAAATTCGGGCAGGTTGTGCACGCGTATCCACGCCATGCTGCGGCCGGTTTCCCAGCTCTCGCGGATCGGCGCCAGCTTGGGGCTTTCCGCGTGAACGGCGGCCAATGCTGTGATGCCCTGGTCGTTGGCGGGCGAGTGACAGTTGACGCAGGTTGCGGTCGGGGGAATAGCGGCGTGCGCGGCTTCGAAGACCGTGTTATGGCAATACCGGCAATCCATTTTCAACTGACCGGCATGCAGCGCGTGACTAAACGGGACGGGCTGAACCGGTTGGTAGCCGATGTTCAACGTCTTCGGGTCGGTCAACAAGCCGCCCATCGCACCGGCAAACACGCCGCCGGCGGCCACTGCAACCGCAATCAAACCGAGGAGTGGATTGGTCCAGCGAGGAAACAAAAACCGTTGCATAGTATTACAGTCTGGCCTGCAAGCGGTTGGGCCGACGACCGCGTCGCGACTCGGGTTTGCATGGCGGAAAAACGAGAGGAAAAAGGCGTCCGTTGCCTGCTCGGCTCGCAGTATGGCGATCACACCCGCAAGCTGGCAATGCCGACGAGCACTGAGCGACATTGTGCCGCACAGATCGCCACCCCATCGGTGCTAGCTAGGCAAACTTTGCCGGCGCAGTGATGTTTCCGCCTTGATCGACCACTGACCAGAGTCAAACCGATTCATGAGTTACGACGCGGCTTCGATCTTGCCGGCCTTCAGACACAGGAACGAGTCCAAGAATCCTTGCAGTTCGCTGCCGTCCATAACGCTGTTGAAACTGCCCACGTAATGACCCGTTCGCGCGTCTTTGACACGTTGATCGGGGTGTAAGAAGTAGTTTCGAATCTGGCTACCGAATCCCGTTCGAGCCTGCGTTTCATACTTTCGAGCATCTTCCGCTTCGCGGCGTTCTTCTTCGATCCGCGCGAGCTTCGCCCGCAGCATCTTCCAAGCGGTTTCTTTGTTTTGGTGCTGGCTGCGTTCATTCTGGCACTGAACAACGGTGTTGGTCGGGACGTGCGTCAGGCGAACGGCACTGTCCGTTTTGTTGACGTGCTGACCGCCCGCACCGCCGGCGCGGTAGGTATCGATGCGAACATCCTTGTCTTCGATTTCGACGACGAACGAGTCGTCAATTTCCGGCGCGACGCTGACCGCCGCGAAACTGGTTTGTCGTTTGCCTTCGCTGTTGAACGGGCTGATGCGGACCAATCGGTGCATGCCCTCTTCGCCTTTGAGGTATCCGTAGGCCATCGGTCCGCGGATCGCGATCGAAGCATGGTTGATGCCCGCTTCGTCATTGTCTTGGCGATCGAGAAGTTCGATTTTGTATTCTTGGCCGACCGCCCAGGCAGAATACATCCGCAGCATCATGTCGGCCCAATCGTTGGCGTCGGTGCCACCATCGCGAGCGTTGATGGTCAGAATCGCGCCGGCGGAATCGTTCGGACCGCTCAGCAGCGCCTTGAGTTCGAGATCGTCGAGAATCGTTTCGAGCCGCGTGATCTCCGACGCCACCTCGGCGACGATCGAATCATCCTCGTCGGCCATCTCGAACAGCGCGTTCATATCCTCCGT
Organism: Pirellulales bacterium; assembly: GCA_038256795.1. Taxonomy (GTDB): domain Bacteria; phylum Planctomycetota; class Planctomycetia; order Pirellulales; family Pirellulaceae; genus JBBSJZ01. The sequence goes on from JBBSJZ010000463.1 coordinate 2,041, forward strand.
GGCGACGGTGAGTTCCGTCATCGGACCCACGATCGTCTTGAGCGTTTTGAGAGTCACGATCGTTTTCTGGGCCGATTCGTTATCGTTCCAAAAATCGGGCTGCCCCATCTTCAGCTCAATTTCTTTGACTTCCCGCAATTTGGCAGAGTAGTCAAAGAGAGTCTCCGAGTTGTTTCAGTCGCTGACGAATCTCTTTGCTGCGGTGAACCAGTTCGGCGTCCATTCTCGTCTTGAACTCTTAACGTATGATGTCGGAAGTCAAATTACTCTTTTGGAAATATACATGGCCCGGGTCGTTCTCGCGATGAGTGGCGGCGTCGATTCGAGCGTCGCGGCACACCTATTGCTCGACGCCGGCCATGAAGTCGTCGGCGTCTTCATGCGTCATGGCGAGGAATCCAGCGCCGTTTGCCGAGTGGATGCCGGCGGCGTATCCGCCACCAGCCTGCCCGTTTTGGGGGCGATGGCCGCGGGACGGGCGGACCACAAACAGGGTTGCTGCACGGCGTCGGATGCCGCCGACGCGCGCCGCGTTGCGGCCAAGATGGGCATCCCGTTCTACGCGCTCGATCTGACCGAAGATTTCCGGCGAATCGTGGATTACTTCGTTGACGACTATCTGAGCGGGCGGACGCCGAATCCGTGCGTCCGTTGCAATCAGTGGATCAAGTTCGGGCGACTATTCGACTACGCCGACGGGGTGGACGCCGAGTTCGTCGCGACCGGCCATTACGCCCGCATGTTGAACGTCGATGGCGAGAACCAATTGCATCGCGGACTCGATTCGAACAAAGACCAATCGTACGCGTTGTTCGGAATTCGCCGCGATCGATTGAACCGAATGATGCTGCCGGTTGGCGGATTCGAGAAGCCGAAGATTCGTGAGATTGCTGAGAGCCTGAATTTGGGTGTGGCGGGGAAAAAGGACAGCCAGGAAATTTGTTTCGTCACCCAAGGCCATCACAGTGACTTCGTTCGGGCGAAATCGCCGCGGCGGGCGGCCGAAACGGACGGTGAGATCGTGACCGTCGAAGGCAGGGTCGTTGGCACTCATCAGGGGTACGAAGCGTTCACAGTTGGCCAACGAAAGAAACTGGGTGTGGCGATGGGCGAGCCCTATTTCGTCGTTCGCATCGTGCCGGAGACTCGCCAAGTCGTGATCGGCAAGAAGGAATCGTTGGCCCGGGCGGGTTTGGTGGCAGGCGAAGCCAATTGGTTGGTCGACCGGGCGGACGTTCCCGATCACGTGTCAGTCCAGATTCGATACAATGGATTCCCGAAACCGGGCACGATCACAATCCGAGACGACCAACCCGATCATTTTGAAGTCCAATTCGACGAACCCGAGTTGGCTGTCGCGCCGGGCCAGGCGGTGGTGGTTTACGACGGTAGTCGAGTTTTGGGCGGCGGCTGGATTTTGTAGACCGCCGGATTTTTGAAGGCCCGGATTTTGACGGCCCAGATTTTGACGGCCCAAGTGCGGGGCGACTTGAGTTAAACTGAGACAAGGCGACAGACCTGCCGGATCGATCCAATCCCGACTCGATTTTGCCTAGAGTTGTCGCTGCGAATGAAAAAAGTTTGCTGGTCGCCCGAGCCACGATTACAGTTTGGTGAACTGCACGTTTGAACGGGTACGTGCGTCGGGCCGACGCGTCTTATCACCGCCCTCACCCTCACCAGCCAACCGCTCCGGTTGGGGAAGATCTTGGATACGATGAACAAGTTATTGCTGAGTACGGTTTTTTGCGGTCTCTTTGCGGGTCTGATTGGTGGCCAGCGAGCCGAAGGTCAATCCGCGATCTTGTCGGAAATTTACGGACAGGGCGTTCATTCCTATTACGCGGGCAACTCGAGCGGGGCTTACGATTTGTTCTCGATGGCGATCGACAATGGCATCAAAGATCCTCGTGCTTATTACTTCCGAGGCATCGCGGCGCACGACTCGGGACGATCTTATGAAGCCGAATCGGACTGGAAGCAAGGCGCCGAGCTGGAAGCCAGCGGCAGAGTCAATGCGTCAATAGGCCAGGCACTTTCACGATTCCAAGGTCCTGGCCGACTGAAGTTAGAAGAGATTCGTCGGCAAGCAAGACTCCAATATTTGGCAAATGCGGCATCGCGTTCACGCCAACGCTACGGCGAGATCGACGAGGCCCAAGGCAACGTGCTCCGAGCCGCGCCAGCAACACCTCCAGCACCCGCCGCGGGCGCGAAGACTCCGCCGGCACCACCCGCGCCTCCGGTTGCCGACGAGAATCCGTTCGCGGCCGACCTCGGCGATCCAAAGGTTGAATCGGACGACGCCCTATCGGACGCGATGAACGATCCGTTCGCCGATGACCCTGCGGCCGCACCAGCCGGCGATGCGGCCGATGCTCCCGCGACCGATCCGTTCGGTGGTTCAAATACCGGGGACCCATTCGGCAGCGATCCCGCACCCGCATCCGACCCGTTCGGTGGCGGCGACGCGGGCAGCGATCCGTTCGGCGGCGATCCGTTTGGCAACTGATTCGCGCTGAACGAATTTAAAATCGACGAACGAGCGGCTGGTGATCCAGTCGCTCGTTTTTTTTGCGATGAACTCGACGGAATGATTGGCATGATTGAAAATAGGTGCGAATCCGAATGCAACTCGCATCCCGATTCGCTAAATCTTGCGTTTTCGTCAGATTCGCTGTTGACGCTCCCCACCCGCCCGTCGGATACTCTTCGGGTTGGGCTTGACAGAGAAAAGCCTTCTCGTTTCCGCGTGACCACGCCGGTCACCGGTCACTTTTCATTCAATTTGCGCTGGAACGCCCCCCAGCCGGAGAAGACAGCTTTTAGTGGCATTGGCACGTAAAAACACTCAGCCCGAGAGTCGCGACAGCGTTCGTATCAACAACAACATCCGCATCACTCCCATTCGAGTTGTTAGCGAAGAGGGAGAACAGCTTGGAATCATTTCCACTGATGATGCTCTCCAGCGGGCGCGCGATGCGGGCCTCGATCTGGTCGAAGTTGCACCGGGTGAAAGACCACCGGTCTGCCGAATCATGGATTACGGCAAGTACAAATACGACAAAAACAAGAAGAAGAACACGGGACAGTCTCACACCAAGACGAAGGAAATCCG
>JBBSJZ010000464.1:0-5128 GCA_038256795.1 Pirellulales bacterium
GAAGGCCGAGCGAGCACAATTAGAACTTGAGTCCACACAAGTGTTGCAGGCCAGTCCCACTGTGTTAGTGACAACTCCCGAGGATCTCGAAGCGGGGATGGGAATTTTGCCTGAGACTAACGCGGTGAATGAAGAGCTCGCCGCCAACTTAGACGAGCTGCGCAAGAACCTTTTGGCACGACTCGAAAACCTCGTCCGACTCCAAAGCGATCAATTGATCGTCGAACTCGATCACTACACGCTCTACACTGCGCAGCTCAATGCGGAGCTGCTTCGCATCACGTCGGAGAATGCGGAGTTGGATCCGGTTGCCCGCTCGGCAGCAGTGGACGGTTATCGCGACTATTTACGCAATTTATCGCAATTGATCTCGAACCAGCGGAGGAGTCCCGAGATTAGAGTTCAGGAGCAAACCGACTTACTCGAGATATGGTTGCTCTCGCAAATCACCAGTCCAATCGGCCGCAAACTTTTGGACGATGCCACGTATGCGGAAGTGGTTCGCAATCTGGCACAAACTCAACAACGTTGGGACGGTCGACGCCGCGCACTGTTGAAAGCGACCCAAGAAGCATGGACTTTCGACTGGGACTTTACTTCGACCGAGCCGATGTTCGAGCCTCAATCGAGCAAAGGCCGTCCGAGCGAACATTGGATTGATCGCTGGACCGAGCGACGCCAAGCGGAGCATTTGGTCAAAGTGCTTTTTCAATACATTGATGCTGCAAAAGTGGGCGTCGGTAATTATCCCCGCGCCTTGCTGGTCGATTTTTACGGCGAGCCGGCGGAGTATTTCGGTGTCGGAGTCAACGGGCCGTACTGTCGCATTGACGACGTTTCCCTTGGTCCATTCATTGAATCCGCAAGGGATCGCATCGCGACCCAGTGGGGCGCGGGCTGGGAAACGACTGCCGAAGAACTTTACAAAAAATTGCCACGTTCGATTTCGCCGGAGACGACACCGTGACTCAACAACGTATTGCCCCCAGTCGCTGGTGGTGGATCGCGGCTATCCCAGTGATCGCTACGGTTGTGCCTGGCATCCGCTGGTACGCCGCCGAGTCGAGTGCCGCCACCGAGATCCGTGCTCACCTCACATCTTTACGAGCCTCTGGAGTTCCCGTCGATGAAGCTTCGTTCTCGCAATCGTTCGACAAGCGTACCAGCCGAAAGCACTCGCTCGAGTGGGAGCGATGGATCAGTGCTTCGTTTCTGGTAAACAGTGCCGGATACGCGGCCAAATTGAAGACGTACCCACAGACGAACAACGACGCCCAAGAGTCTCCGAGTATCGCTCGCCAAGTATCACTGGCCGGCGACAACCCGGTCCTCGTCGCTCGATCGGAGATGCTAAGCGGGTATGCAACGCCATTGATCCGGCTAGCAAGCGATTTGACAAGCGATCGTGAGCTGGTATGGATGCCGCCCGTCTCCGCTCAGACACCGAAAGAGTTCTCACCGTTGGGATTTTTGTGGCAGAGCAACGACCTGTTGATGAGCGAGGCAGAACTGGCATTCCATCTCGACCAAACCGATCGCACCGTCGAGGTGTTGCAAACGCTATCGCGATGCGATGAGGCATTTGATTGGCAATCGTCGATTCGGGGCGAGTTTGAGCGTTCTGCTTCAATCCGCCACCGAAACAACTGGCTACAAAGGTCGCTGGACAAGAATCGGTGGAACGCCGAGCAACTGCAAAAACTGTTTGAACTCGTTGGGCCCGTCCCGCCGTTGGCCGCACGTTGGCACAACATCATGTCGACCGAGCGAGCACTTGATTTTGATGCGCTGAATGTCAATGAAGTTAATTTGAGTGTTACCGTATCCAAACAGAAACATATTTATCCGACCGAAAAGGTTGCAATCCCCGCGACCCGCCTGCTTGATTTTGTAATGGATTATGACGCTGCGGTCTCAGTCGGAGATTTCGGCTACACGGGACTACAAAACGTCGCGTCGAGCGTTGAGAACTCGTTCAATCGTCGCGACCAAGCCAACTCGCATTGGTTCAATCGCCGCGTCCCGGACAACTGGAACGAAGTGCTCGGGCACTATCGGCCCCACGTCGGCGATTTGGCGAAGGTGCTCATCCGACTCGAAGACTCACGACGTATGACACGGACCGCGCTGGCGATCAAGATGTTTCGACTCGCGAACGCTCGGTGGCCCGAGAAACTCACAGAATTGGAGCTACCGACCGGCGAGCTGCAATACGTCGATGGCTCTCAGTTCGAGATCCGTGCAGCCGCAGGCGGCGATCAAGCATTGTTGGTCGTCGATGACATCGCTCACGTCATCCTCTGAAGCTTGCCGATGTCATCTTCGTTGCAAGTCGGCCTGATCGACGCTTTGGGAGATCCGGCACCGCTGTGCGGATAGTTGCCGGATCGGTGTCGCTTTCGCTCCTTGATCCGGCCTACGGTCAATTGTTGAGCGTCAGCTGGCTAGGGACCTCGGATTGCACGATCGGGTTCACACCGCCGCCGCCGAGGGCTTGGTACGCACCGACGATCGCTGTCAATTGTTGTTGCTTCGTCTCCACGAGCACCATTCTCGCTTCCATCATGTCACGCTGGGCGAGCAACACTTCGACGTACTCCGCGCGAGCGTTCTGGAACAACTTGGTCGCACTGTCGACCGATAACTCCAGCGCGGTCAATTGCTGCTTCTTGACTTCGATACTTTGACGATAGTTTTCGACCTTGGACAACTGGTTGACAACTTCGGTGTACGCATTGAGCACCGTGCGTTGGTACTCGTAGAGTGCTTGCAATTGCCGCGCGTTCGCGCTCATGTAAGCTGCCTTGATCGCGCGTTTGTTCACGAGCGGCGCGATCAAGTCGCCACCGAGGCTGTAAATCAACGACTCCGGCGTTCGGAATAGGTAGCCAGGATCAAAGGCGTTGTAGCCGACGCCAGCGGTCAGAACCAGCGACGGATAAAAGCGAGCCTTGGCGACTTTGACGTCGAGACCCGCGGCGGCGAGTTCTCGCTCCGCTTGCCGAATGTCGGAACGATTTTGCAGCAACTGCGGCGGTACGCCGGCGCTAAGCGTGTACAGGTTCAAGTCCAAGTAGTCGACCTGGATGCGCTCGACGGGTTGGGGGTAACGTCCGAGCAAGAAGTTGATCCGGTTCTCGGCTTCGACGATCTGTTGCTGGATGATCAGCTTCTCGCTTTGGTTCTTGCGAACTTCGGCTTGAAAGCGCTGCACGGCCAATTCGGTACCGCGAGCCGCATCCTTCATCTGCGTCGACGTCTCGAGACTTTGTTCTTGAATCGCGATCGTGCGATCTAAAATCTCGAGCCGGTTATCGAGCGCGAGTAGTTCGTAGTAGTTCTCGGCAACGTCGGCGACCATTCGCGTCACGACATAGTTCCAACCGTCACGCGTACCGAGGTACCGCAGGCACGCCGCGTCCTTGGCATTTCGCAAGCGTCGCCAAATGTCGATCTCCCAAGATAGGTTGCCGGCCACGAGGAAATTCGGCAGCGGATCGGGGAAGTCACGACCGGGTGCGACTTGCAACTGATCTTCGACGGCACCGCCCCGGGTATGTCGGCCTGACTTCTCGACTCCTGCGCCCAATCCCAAGTTGAGGAATGGAAAGTACTCACCGCTTCGCGATAGCACTTCGTTGGAGGCGACGTTGATCTCTTCGGAGAGAATACGAAGTTCTTGGTTCCCCGTGAGTGCCTGGCCAATCAAGGTCGCCAAATAGGGATCGTTGAAAAATTGGTTCCAACCGACTTGTGCAGAGTTCTCGAAGCTCGTGACGCCGAAGTCCATCGCCGTCGCACCGAAATCCAAGTTGCTTTCGGCGAGCTGCAAACCCGTTGAATCATCGCTGGCCTTGGGAGATGCATCACTCAAGTCCACGGCGTAATCGCCGTCAGCTTTGCCAACTTCGTCTCGGTTCGCTTTAATTTTTTCGGCCAAGGAGCCGCCGACGTCGTCGGTCGCGTCCTCAGCCAGCTCGTCGGCCGCGTCCAATTCTTGAGTACTCGCGTTCTTACCGAATGCGGCAAAGCTGGCTTGCTGGACTCCCGCACCATTCACTTTGATGGCAGCCGCTTCGTGCTCGTCGGTGGCGGGATTGCCGGTGGCCAGAGTCTCGTCGGCCGCCGGGACCGTAGCGGTCGTCGTCGCGTGCGCGGTGTAGGAAACCGGATTGGGTTTCCAGTTATTCGCTTCTTGATACGTTTGCGGCAGTGCTGGGGCCGGCTTGGGACCGCGCAGGCAAGGGATACCACAGCCGGGTAGGGCAGTCGCAAAACCAGTGGCAGTGGCGATGGCCAGCGCGAGTTGCCGATGCTTCGGATTCGTGAAATTCAATAGCAAAGCCATCCGAACGATCCTTCAGTTCTGGTTGCAAATCGGGAAGGGCATCCCCGGATTATCGCGGCACAGTCCGCAGGAATATCCGATCGCATTCCCACATTCGGCACCGTTGGAAATATCGGCTCAACGGTCGTACGAGCTACAATCATTAAATCCATCGGCCTGTAATCGTCACAACCGTCACAAGTTCAACACCGAAAGCACCCGTCCCGAAGGCTCGACTAGTGCGTCTCAGACGACGGATTTTCGCTTTCGGCCAAGTGACCGCCGTACTCCAGTCGCTCGGTGAGAGGTAAGTCGGATTCGTCATCGAGCAGTTTCTTACCGTCTGCCCATTTGGCGAACATGTAATACAGTCCGGGGATTACGAGCACGCCGATGAGTGTGCCCACGAGCATCCCACCGACCGCGGTCGTACCGATCGTACGGTTGCCGATGGCTCCTGGACCGGTCGCTCGCACGAGCGGAATCAGACCTGCGATGAATGCGAATGAGGTCATCAAGATGGGACGGAATCGCAGTTTCCCGCCTTCGATCGCCGCATCCTTGATGGACAATCCCTCGTGTCGACGCTGGACGGCGAACTCGATGATCAAAATCGCATTCTTGCCGAGCAACCCGACCAGCATCACCAGTCCGATTTGGGCGTACACGTCGTTCGCCAAACCCATCGCGTTGAGGAACGCGAACGAGCCGAACAAGCCCACGGGCAAGGAAACGATCACCGCCAACGGCAGCAGGAAACTCTCATATTGGCCGACCAAAACCAGGTAGACGAAGATGATC
>JBBSJZ010000465.1:0-5103 GCA_038256795.1 Pirellulales bacterium
CACCGCCGGCGAGCAGTGTTCTCATTGCGGCGAGTTGATCGTCAACTGTAGCGGCGTCGAGGTTATCGATCGCTTGGCGAAGCCGCTCGGGAGTCTCACTGGTCTTGGCGAGCGAGGTACCGAGCGTGGCTACAAAATCCTTCGCGGGCTGGCTCAATTCTTCACGGCGCGCCATCCGCACGAGTAACGCCGAGCCGATACGTCTTGCCATCTCGGCTGCGACTTGATCGTCACGATCCGTCTTGGCGGCCGTGGTGAGAATCGTATCCAAGTCGGACCAATTGCCCGTTCGCGCGAACGCTTCGACCGCCGCCGCGACTTGCAAATCATCGCCGCTGGCCGCCCGAAGTCGCATTTGAACGACAAACGGATCCTCGTCTCGAAGTAGAGATTCGTCGACGGCGGGCGATTGGGCGGACGCCACCCCGGCAAGCAGCGACCAGGCGAACAGAAATGTCGCTCGCGGAAAGTGGCAGCGGGCCATGACGAATGCTTTGGAGGAGTAGGGAGTGTGGGATGAGGGAAGATTATAATTCGACCGTCGACGATCTCCAAAATAAGCTTCAACAGGGCCGCACTCGTGGCAAATCGCTCGAATGTCCGCGTCGTTAGGCACGGAAGTATCAAGCGAGATTGGGCGTTAGCACCAGAATTTGCTTACCCCATCAACTCAGTGACTGCGGCGGCCTTGACCAGTTCTCGTGGTTGATTCAAGTGGTTATAGACAATCGTCTCGGGCTGGATGCCGAAACTATGATAGATCGTGGCAAGAATCTCGGCCGGATGTACCGGTTTTTCCAAGGGTGCCGACGCCGTCTTATCGCTCTTGCCGTGAACATAGCCGCGCCGAATACCCGCTCCGGCCATCACAGCGGTGTAGCAATAGGGCCAGTGATCGCGACCGTCGTCGGTATTGTTGTTACCGCTCGTGCTGACGCCCCGCTGGGGACTACGTCCAAATTCGCCGATCGCGACCACGAGCGTTTCCTCAAGCATGCCGCGATCATCGAGATCTTGAATCAAGGTCGTCAGTCCCGCATCAAGCATCGGCGCCGATTGATCCTTCATCCGTTGGCTCAACCCCGTGTGGTGATCCCACGAGTGATTGTCGCTATTGGCGACCTTCGGCCAAATCACTTCGACGACCCGTGTTCCCGCCTCGACCAAACGCCGAGCGAGCAGGCAACTTTGTCCGAAGGTATTGCGACCGTAGGCGTCGCGAGTCGCATCCGATTCCGCCGATAATTGGAACGCGTCGCGAGCTTGTCCCGACACGATCAAGCTCAACGCTCGGTCGTAGTATTCGTCGAGCTCGAATGATTCGACGGCCGCATTGATCGCTGGCATTTGTGCATTGAGCATGTTGCGGAGGTTGGCCCGTCGCTGCAGCCGCAGACTGAATACTTCCGGTCGCAGCTTCAAATCGTCGATCTTAATCTTCTCCATCTTGGACATATCCAAGTCGTCGCCATCAGGATAAAGCGTGTACGGATCGAAGGATTTACCGAGGAACCCGGCCGAGCCTCCTTTGCCGACGACGTTGGATTCTTGCAGCGGCCGAGGCAGCATCACGAACGGCAGCATCGGTTCATCCACGGGCTGCATCTTGACGATATTGCTGCCAAAGTTTGGAAAGTCCTTCGGTGACGGCGGTTCAAGTTGACCCGAGGGACTGACCTTGTCCGTCGTGTAACCCGTCATCATTTGATAAATCGCCGCGGTGTGGTTGAACAATCCGTTGGGCGTGTACGACATTGAGCGGATCATCGTGAATCGATCATTGATCTCGGACAATCGCGGCAGGTTTTCAGTAAATTTGATCCCAGGAATTTTGGTACTGATCGGCTTGAAGACACTCTTCACGTTGTCCGGCACATTTTCCTTGGGGTCCCACAAATCCAATTGGCTCGGGCCGCCCTGCAAGTACACCATGATGATACTCTTGGCCTTGCCCCAACCTGGACCGCCGCCGACGGAGGACTCGCCGCGTGCCAACTCGGTGGCTCGAGCCGCTTGCATTTGCAGGAGCGATGGCAACGACAACCCCAACACGCTCGAACCGCCGACGCGCAAGAACGCCCGGCGCGTGGGGCGCAAGTGCGGATCGCAAAGGTCTTTCGCAAGCGAACCTTGAAACGACAACATGGCGACAATCCTTCAGCGGACGGGGTAAGAAAAAGTTAGTGGTTGAACAAAAACGCGGGGCTATTGACGAGAGCCCAGGTTAAATCTTCGGCGGCGGTCAACCGGATATTCTTTAACTGCTCGGCACTCTGCTGGCCGTCGATTCGCAGTTGCACGATCGCCGGATCATCGGGCGTGACTTGCTCGAGTAATTTTTGACGAGCCTCGAGAGCCATCAATTGTTCATCGGGAGGAACGGGTTTGCTGGTTTCGCTCAAATGATTGGTCGCGGCCTTGAGTCCCGCATCGGTAACGGCCAAGTACGCTTCGAGCGATTTCGTATCCGCCTCGGTCCGCTTGTCGATGGGCGTCCTCGCGATCGCGACCAAGGATTCCGGTAGCGATAATGGCAATTCGCCCTCGCTCGTTGTGGCGCTAATCCGGAATCGTCCCAGTAGATGCTTGGCGGCATTGTGGAATTGGTGCATTTCGATTCGCAATAGCGTGGGTTCATCCGACTGGATTGGCTCAGCGAACTTGAACGTGGCCCAGTGCGTGAGCCCCATCGCGCCAGCGATGGCCCAGCCACCTTGGTCGGTCGCTTGGTTGTCGAACGCTTGTTCGATCGCGAATCCGTCTTGCAAAAAGTCGGCCTTGCCGCTCGCGATCGGCTTCAGAGCGAACTCCTCAGGTTTGCTCGCGGGTGTCGCTTTCACCGTGAATTCGGTCAATACAAAGTTGCCGTTGTCCGCGAGCCCGGGACCACTCGATGGTAACGAAGCATCCGCGATCGCTTCGAGTCGCAAACCCGTGATGTGCTTGAGCCGAGTCTTGAACTCGAGCGTGTAGACGCCTTTCTCGCGTTGGTCGCCGGACGCAACGATCGAACGATCCTGCTGGATCGCCAACGTCAATCCTCGATCGGATGTCGCCACGTAGGGAACGAGCGGGAACCACTCGACGTTGCCATCGTCCGCGGCGAGCAGTGCCAGCGACTTATCGGCAAATTTCGCCCGCTCCGCAGCTACGGCGGCTTGGGCCGTGGCGACTCGCGCCGCACGTTCTTGTTCAAGTTGTTCGCGTTCAGGTTTCATCGCCTCACTCCTCGCGACGATGTCCGATTTTGTCGTTTCGAGTGAGGCCATTCGCTCACGCTCGATTTCCGCGCGTCGCTCGATCCAGCGAGTCTCGGCGGTTTCGAGCTGGTTCGACAACTCAGCATGATCCGCGTGAATTTGCTGGGTAATCGACTTGAACGCGGCCAGCTCATTTTCCGTCGGTAACCGTGCCAGCGCTCGCAGGAAAATTTCATTGGCGACGGATTGGTCATCCGCACTCTGCGTGACGATCTCTGCGAGATCGTTGTCCGCATCCGAGATGGCGCTGCCGATCGTTGGGCCACTGATCAATGCCATCACGGGCCCGAGTTGTAATCCACTCGAGCGTTCGCATTCACACGCGCTTTCGCGAACCGGACGACCGAGATTGGTCAGAAATCCATCCTCGAGATTCACGCCGGAATCACTCAAGGCCGCGGCTCGCGTCCCCTTCGGTGCCCCTGGTATTGCACTGACCGAACCCGTTAGTGCGAGCACGGTGTCGTAGAGAACTTCAGCCGGCAGACGTCGCGGTGTTGCATGCGAGTAGTTCTGTTTATCGTCGGCGTTGAGCGAGTTCGAAGCGACTTCCAATTGATACGTGCGACTATTGCAAATCATCCGCAACATCGCCCGCGAGTCGAAACCGCTAGCGATAAACGACTCCGACAAGTAATCCAACAACTCCGGATTGGTCGCTGGGTTTCCAGCACGGATATCATCGATCGGTTCGATCAAACCGACTCCGAGCATGTATCCCCACAATCGATTCACATAGCTGCGAGCAAAGTAGGGATTATCTGAGTCAGTCATCCACGATGCGAGTTGCACGCGGCGCGACGCATCGGCGGCACATTCGTGGTCGACGGGGAATGGGAACGCCGGCGCGACGGTTCCTCCCGTTCTTGCGTGCTTGATCTCACCGTCCGGCTTGTCGAGAACCATTTCATAGAGCGGCTTTGCACCCTCGACCGCGGAACCACCAATCGTTTGGGTCCCCGAAGCCGGGTCGCGTTCAAGGCCGACTTGGGCAAAGAATGCACCGAGCTCGTAGTAGTTATCCTGGGTCCAGCGTTCGAACGGGTGATCGTGGCACTTGTTGCAATTGAATCTCACGCCCATGAACAAGTGCGTCGTATTCTCCATTGTCGCATCCGGATCGCGAAGGATTTTGAAATACGAGGCTGGTGGGTTGTCCTTGTTCGATCCCGTCGCGGTCAAAATCTCGCGAGCGAATTGGTCGTAGGGACGATTCTCCGCGACGGCCGCGCGAATCCAATCGCGGAACGACTGGCTACCCTCGACGCCCACGAATTTGCGATTGACTTGTAGCAGGTCTGCCCACTTGTTCGTCCAGTACTCAACGTACGCTTCGCTGGCGATCAAACGATCGATCACTTCGCTACGTTTTTCGCGCATCGGTGTGGTGTCCGCCAAGAACGCGCGAACTTCATCGCTCGACGGCGGCAACCCGGTCAAGTCGAGGTGGACACGGCGGAGGAACGTGTTGTCGTCACATATATCGCTGGGCACGATCTTCATCCGCTGCCACTTCGCCGCCACATGCTCGTCGATGCGATTGAACGCGGGCGTGGGTTTCAACTCATACCCTGTGCGATCGCCCATCACCGTCAAAGTCGTCGCCGCGTAAGCACCTTCGTAGCGAGCCAGAATCGGTGCCTCGCCCCGACGAAGCGCGGTCAACATGCCGCCCGCGATCGCGGTGGCAACCTCGGTGTTCCCGCTCTCGACGAATGCCTCGCGCGTGACATCTCGCATCTCACCGCTCGCGTAATGGGCCACGATCCGTACCTGTTGCTCGTCACCCGGCCGACTCGCGACGGGGTTGATCGGAAACACTTCCAAACTCGTCACGCGTGGC
>JBBSJZ010000466.1:0-5103 GCA_038256795.1 Pirellulales bacterium
GCGGAGTCCGCATTCTTTGGCGAGACTACCGAGAGCGAAGAAGTTGAGCTCGACGTCGTAATCGATTCGGCGCAACAAGGCGAAGAAGGTCTGAGAAAAGTGATCGCTGCGATCAAGCAGGGATTGCCGTATGCGATGGCATTCGTCGATATGCGGATGCCGCCCGGTTGGGACGGACTGACCACGATCGAACATCTGTGGGAAGTTGCGCCCGATTTGCAAATCGTGATCTGCTCCGCCTATTCCGATAACTCGTGGGCTGACATCTGCAAGCGGCTAGGACGCTCGGATCGATTGTTGATCTTGAAAAAGCCGTTCGACAACGCGGAAGTTTGTCAGTTGGCACTCGCGTTGACCGAAAAATGGAATCTCGCCAAACAAGCGAGAATAAAACGGCATGAACTCGAAAGTCTCGTCGATGAACGAACTCGCGAACTGGAGGAGAAGGATATCGTTCTGCGCCAGAAGCACAAACTTGAGGCTGTTGGTGCATTGGCGGGAGGCATTGCTCACGAATTCAACAATTTATTACAGGCGATTCGCGGGTACGCATCTTTCGCACGAGAAGAAGTGCCGGCCAACGGACAAGCCCATGAGGATCTTGGGTACGTCATTGAGGCTACCGACCGAGCCTCAGGGATCGCAAGCCAACTATTAAGTTTTAGTCGACGCAAACCGACCCAAAAGTCTCTGGTGCCGGCAGCGACTATCGGGAAGCGAACGTTGGAGATGATCAAGCCACTGCTACCATCGAATGTCGAGGTTGAGGTCGAGTTTTGCGACGAAACGATGTTGGTGAACGCCGACGTGGATCTGCTCTCGCAGGCAGTCTTGAACCTTTGCATTAACGCTCGCGACGCGATGTCGATGGGTGGACAACTACGGATGAGTCTGCGAGGGACAACCATCGCCGACGGCCAATGCAGCGAGGTCCCGACGACTGCGCCGTTAATGGCGCCGGGACGTTACGCTGTGTTTTCGGTATCGGATACCGGCTGCGGAATGCCCAGTGAAGTGCAAGAACGAATTTTCGAACCCTTCTACACAACGAAAGAAGTCGGCAAAGGGTCCGGAATGGGTCTGGCGATCGTCTTTGCCGCTTTGCAAGAGATTGACGGCGCGGTGACCGTTGAAAGTCAAGAAGGGCTCGGATCGACGTTTCACCTTTATCTACCAGTCTCGTTGGAAGAAGCTGAACATGTCGCCCCCGGCGTCGAGGTTTCGATGAACAAAGAGTTATTCGGTTCCGAGACATTGCTGCTTGCGGAAGACGATCAGATGGTTCGCACCGTGGCGGCTCGCACGTTGCGCCATGCCGGTTACCGCGTCATTGAAGCATGCGATGGCGATGAAGCGATCGCGATGTTTCAACAACACTGCGATTCGATCAAGCTTGCAGTGCTCGATTTGATGATGCCAAAAGCTTCCGGAATGGAAGTCGCGACTCGCATCGACTCGATTCGTCCAGAAACGAAAGTCATTTACTGCACGGGATACAGCCTCGAGGACGTTCTCGGAGACGCGATTGGTGATTCGCCATTAAAAGTTATCCAGAAGCCGATTCAACCAGACGCACTACTTTTAGCCATTCGTGAAGCTCTGGACGAGGTGGCCGTATGTCAAGCTTTGTAGGTTCACCTTCGATTGAAAAGCGTTCGAAGCGTGTGCTTGTCGTTGATGATGAGCGCGCGATACGCGATGTCATGCGCCGTGCGCTCGGTCGAGCTGGTTATGAGTGTGCGGTCGCTCGGAACACGGGGGAAGCACGAGCGCATCTTCAGCAACAGCATGTTGATCTGATCACGCTGGATGTCGATATGCCAGGTGAAACGGGACTTGAGTTTTTGCCTCAACTGCATCGGGAGTTCCCGGATCTAGCCGTCATCATGTTAACGGCTGTCGGGAAGCTTGATATTGCTGTCGAATCCCTCACCAATGGTGCTTGCGGATTCTTGAACAAGCCGATTGATTTCGTGGAATTGGTTGAAGGTGTCGAGAAGGCTCTGAAGCATCAAGAAACGGTGATTCAAAAGAATCGCTACATTCGAAATTTAGAAGCGAGCTTCAGCAAGCGAGACGAGTCGGCTTGGTCGACGGATCGGCAAACCGTTAGCCTGCTCATCCAGGCTTCCCTCTATCGTGATGAGGAGACCGGTTCACACGTGCAGCGAGTGGGTGATTCTAGTGCCATTTTGGCTTCCGCGATGGGCTGGTCGAGAGACAGTTGCGCCCGTATGCAACTGGCCGCTCCCTTGCATGATGTCGGCAAGTTGGGGGTGCCCGACGGCATTCTCCAAAAGCCCGGAAAACTGACGACGGATGAGTTTCAATTGATGAAGATGCACGTCGCGATTGGCGGCAAGCTACTTTCGGGATGTGATTCGCCGACGTTGAAGCTCGCGGCGGAGATTGCTTTGAACCATCACGAGCGTTGGGACGGAGAAGGCTATCTCAACGGGCTTCGAGGAGCCTCCATTCCCCAGAGTGCAAGAATTGTATCGGTTGTTGACGTGTTCGATGCGTTGACGCACGACCGAATCTATCGACGTGCGTTTCCAATCCACGATGCCATTGAATTGATTCGTCAGGGGAGTGGCAATCAATTCGATCCCGAGGTGGTTGATGCGTTTTTCGTGGTGCTGCCATTGATCCTTGAAGTTGACAGTTGCGTGCATGAAAGTCAGCGTTCAACAGCAATCGATCATCTCAACCTGTCTTTTTCGACTCGAGATTTCGTTTGCTCGACACCCGCATGTTTAAGTTAAAGGAGCAATGACATGACCAACACCATCTGTCGCGCCCTCGTGGTTGAAGACCAAGCGATGATTCGCAACTTGACCATGCGAGCTCTGAGGAATGAAGGGTTTGATTGCGATTCGGCCGTGGACGGTATCGAAGCGTTGGAACTTTGCGAACAAACCAACTACGGCGTCGTGATTACCGATTTGAGGATGCCCAAGAAGAATGGACATGCTCTGGCGGTCGATCTGCTTGCTAATGAAGAATATCGACCGCTGATCGTCATCTTGACCGGTGTCGCGGAGCCCGCATTGGCAAAGGATTTACTCAACCGAGGCGTCAGCGACATCATCTACAAGCCGGTCGATTACGCGTTGCTGGCTGCGAAAGTACGGACACTCACCGATCGAACTGCGACTTGTTCGACCATGGAGCCGGCCCACGCCGAAGCAACGCAGACCGCGTCAGAAACGTTGGCGTGTGACTCGCCTGGAGAGGTACCGAGAGTGGATGCTGCGACTTTTCAACAAGACGCGCAACGCTTGGAGGAAGTTGTGCCTATGTCTGAGCAGTTCCTCAAGGTGTATCGCATGTCAAACTCGACCGAGTTCAGCATGGAGAATTTATCGGAAGAAATATCGAAACACAGCTTTCTCGCCGACGAAGTGCTGGGGATGGCCAAGCGTCCATTCTACAATCCTAAAGGCGTTTCGATCAGCAGCCTATCGCGGGCTGTCATGCAGATCGGACAAAAGCGAGTCGGGCAAATTGCGTTGGCTGCGACAGCCCAAGCCGCGCTCACTGGCGATGAGACATCGCCACTGAATCTTAGTCTGCTTTGGCGTCGCAGTGTCGCCGCAGGGTTGGCGGTTGAAATATTGATCGACCAGGGAGGACACCGTTCGATTGCCGACGGATTGCTACTTTGCGCGACGATGCAAGAGGTGGGTCGAGTGGCGCTTGCGAAATTGTATCCGAAACAGTACGAGCAAATGATCGGGGCTTGCGAGAGTTCCGATCGATCGCTGCACGAAATTGAGCAAACGGTATTGCCGGTCCGTCAGGCGAACGTGATGTCAGACCTGCTGCGAGGGTGGAATCTTCCGGCGTCGGTCTTTCAGCCATTGCAATACTTGCATGAGAGTGACGATGCTATTGCAGCATTGCCCGCAACCCTGCGAACACGAGTGCGACTGGTCAAGTTGGCGGGCTTGGTCGCTCGTCTGGCGATCGGATCGTGGGATCGGTGGGATGAGGTCGCGATACCGCCACGCGACATTGCGAGTGAACTGAAGTTAGATTCGATTGAATGCGCAATTGACGATACTCGGCACAATATGGAAGGCATCTTATTACCGGCACAGGGTGCAACGAGTTTCCGCCAGCGACCCGACCAGAATCGTCGCAGACTCGCCTATTTCGATTCCTCGTTTGATACGTTTGATGCTTTGCACGGCACCGTCTCTTTCATGCCGTTCGACCTTGTGCGTTGCACCAGCCCATCAAGCGTTCAGGAACACGTGCTCATCAACTGTGCCGGCGTGCAAAGCAAAGCCGCGATCGCAATCGTCGAATCGTGCCGAAACGCCAATGTTTGCGTTGTCTGTAACGTGAGCGATGCGGATTTTTACGACAAGGTGCAGCATCGAATTACGTTGCCATTGAGCTACGCCGCGCTGGAGCACGCGATTAACAAAGTCGTGGAGTGATTTCCCCCCTTGCGTTGTCCACCAGCAAATGCCAAGATAAGGCGTTGAATGTCGCCGTTATTTGCCGTTACGGTGCTTTCGGGGCTGGTCAGGTGAAAGGTGGCGAACCGTTACGGATGCGGGGGTATCCTTCAGATGTTCAGGCGATCGAAATACTCTGATGCAGACGATGCAACGGCGAATCGGTCCGCGCTCAACGTGAGTTTCACGGAGCGAGATCGCTTGCACCAGCAACTCCTTGAAACCGACGCCAGTTTTCGCGGAATCTTCGAGCAAGCGGCTGTCGGAGTTGCACATGTGGCGATTGATGGTCACTTCAAAATAGTGAACAAGCGTTTTGCCGACATTCTTGGGCGAACCGGCGAACGTTTGCACGCCTGCACGTTCCAAGAAATCACTCACCCCGATGACCTTGGCAAAGACGTCGATCTGGTGCGTCGACTGTTGGCAAACGAAATCAAGTCGTACTCGATGGAGAAGCGTTACCTGCTCCCCGACGGCGCATCGGTATGGGTCAACCTAACGGTTTCTTTGGTGCGTGATCAGGATGGAGAACCACGCTATTTTGTCGCCATCGCCGAAGACATTGACTCGCGAAAGCGGTTGGAGTTTGAATTGCGTGAGAGCGAATGTCGCTTCCGCACGATGGCAAACA
>JBBSJZ010000467.1:0-5101 GCA_038256795.1 Pirellulales bacterium
GATGTTGGCGGCCGGAGCAACGCCCGACGAGGCAACTTTGTCATGCTCAGCAGCGACGTCCTGACCCGCAACTTCGTCGAGCAAGAGAGTTGCCTGGGTCGCGACGTTGTTTTCGAGCACGAAGCGGACATCAAGCGACGATCCCCATGCGGCCAACGCTGCACCACGCAGCTCCCGCAGATAATTCTTGCGAATTCGATCCATCGCGAACGCGCTCCGCACGCGGACAACGACACCGAGTCGCGACGTATCCCCATCGATAGCGTTAGCGTCACCATGATCGATCCCGAACGAGACCCCTTGGACGAACCACATGCGAAACCGGTCGACACCGATCCGTTGCTTCAACGCTTCCGTGAAAGATTCGACGACGGCCATGTCGTCGGTGCAGCCATGCGATGTCGACATACCGGTAGCGCAATCCTCCTTCATGGATATTCGGCGTTACGTTGACGATGTCGCGATGGCGACGCCGCGGTGAGAGATCCCGACCGTAGAAATCACTTTCACGCAGTCAGGAGGGCAGATTCTAGGTTTGATAGCATCCAAGTCAAACAACTCCTTGCGGAGCTTCTCAGGTGGTCGGGGTCCATGGCGTCGTTTTACCGACGAGCACGGGGCATTGGCGTCAGTGAGGCATTCAAAAAGTCGACTCACGCGAGTTGCGCGACCGGTGGAAAAGCTGTCATGCCTCAAAACCGAATGCAAACTTCACGTTTCGTTCATCAGTGTAACCGTTTCCGCTGTAAGTAGTTAGGTCGATTCGTTTTTGCTAGCTTCAATTTTGACGGGCAAAAGTCGCTTGCACCAAACTTCTTCGGACAAGATTGGCACGAACCCGGCAGCGTCGTAGGCGGCCCGCGCAGGCCGATTTCTCGTATCCACCGCTAAAATCAGTCGATCGGACTTTTCGGACCGCGCCACGCGGTACGCTTGTGCCACGAGCTCGGCCCCCAAGCGATGGCCACGGTACTCCGGGGCGATCCCCATGTAGACAATCTCCGTCGCATGACCTGGTGGCCCGCCATGGCGGGCGAGAATCAAACAACCCGCAGCGATTTCCCTTGGCATCTCAGCACCGGGCATCTCAGCACCGGGCACCTCAGCACCGGGCATCGGCTGGGCCTCGAACCACAGATCTGGCGAATATGCAGGGCTTGAGCGGTAGCCGTCCAAAATCGATTCGGTGCTCAGCAGCTCGGAAAGCTCCGGGCAATCGAGTGTGGCTGTGTACGTGCGATTTACGAGCTCGCAGTAGTTCGCCAACCGCTCGGGTGCTTGCGAGATCGCGGTCAGAGCGATGATGGACGACTGAGCCGGAAGCGTCTCGGCACGAGTATTGTCCGCACGATCGAATTCCCAGCTCATGTAGACCAGTTCCGCCAACCGCTGGAATCCGAGACCGTTGGCCCAGATGTCTGGCACCGTATTCTCGTTTTTCCCAGAATCGCCATGGATGGCATTTTGTTGATGTACGTCGTGGGCCCACTGAATGAACCGGACTCCGGAATTGGCGAGCACTTCATCCAAGTTGCTGGCCAGTGCTCGCGTGACGGCGGTAATTTCGCTGTCTCCGAGCGGCTGAGTCCCGTCGCCGACTGGGCCAGCGAACAACATGTTCGCGGTAGCGAGTGGCTCTTGGGTCGCTAGTTTGCGACCGGTTTGCAGTACCACGATCGCTACGGTATCGCCTGAAGAGTCGCCGCCGTGATGATCTCCCGGTGAGGCTGCGGTGGTTGTTGGGGCTGAAGCGGATATTTCCGCAGTCAGCACGACCATTTGGCCCAGCTGCTTCGACTCGACGATTGCATTGAGTTGGTCGACAAGCATTTGTCCCCGGGCGATGGAGAGCGAATCGAGCATCCTTGGTAGCAGCCGCGAAAGAGCCTCGGGAGACGCGATTCGCACCATTATTTGACGCGAATTTGGAGTCGTTCGTGGGTGATGGTCATGGGGCATTGGCGGGGGGTCCATGTTCTTGGGCGGTGTTGAGTCGTATCATGAACACTTGGAATCGTGAAAGACTGGCTCGGCTTGAGGAGATTGGAAATGCGTCGCGAAACGGAACATCGAGATGCCACGAAGTGGTTCTCCCATCGGATCCTGGTGATAGCGTCCGTCCTTGGCGGCCTGATCGCGGGACTGGTTTGGGATACCGGGTCGCTGCAAGCTCAGGGGCCTCTGCGACGCCTCGGTGATCGAATCCGGGCACGGATCGAACCGCTGCCTCAGCCACCCGTCAGTCCAAATCGGCCGGTCACGCCGGCATCCGACGCGCGACCGGTGGCGCCCTACAACACGCGTGCTACCGCGCCACAGCAGAACGGTGCAGGCAGGACGGGGTTGACCCCTGTCCAGCCTCGACGCCCGCAACCAACGCCGCTGACTTCCACAGCGGTGGCGCCAAGTTCCAACGGCCCGACCATCGGTATTGAAGTCACCGAGTACACGGCCGGTTTCCGTGGTGTCCAAGTCGTCGAGTTCCAGGCCATTTCACGGGCCGCTTCGTCGGGATTACGCAGTGGCGACGTGATCGTCGGTGTCGAGGGTCGCCCAGTCGCGTCGATTGAAGATGTCGCCGTGATTATCGCTGCGTTTGAATCAGGCCAGAGCGTGCAGTTGCGAGTCGTCCCCGGCGACGTCCTCGCTGCGGCAAACGAAGGTCGTGGTCGGCTGTCGGTTCGCGATTTAGACGTTCCCCTTGTCGCCCGATCGACCGCTGCAGCAGCCAACCGTGAGCTCTCAGCCAACCGGGATGGTGGCGAGTCGAACCCCGAAATGTCACTCCAGCAAGCCCGGTACGAAGCTCGCAACCCAACGATCGACGGCGCCGCACAACTGGGTTTGGAACTCGAAGACGGTCGTGGTCGACAAGGTGCGTTTGTGACGCGTGTGTCACCCAATTCGGCTGGCCAATTGGCAAAACTACAAACGGGCGATCGCATCGTTTCGATCAACGGCCGGGTCATTCGTGATGTGGCGGGTTTTGACCGGACTTTGAGTGCAGCGAAATCGGGCGAACCGCTTCGCGTGCAATGGGTGCGCGGTAACCAATTACGAGAAGCGAACGTTAGCCTCGCGGGAGACGATGGACTTGCCAGCAGTGATGGTGTCGCCGGCGCCGCGTCAGCCGCAAATCCGTCGACCCCCGATTTGATGGCCGAGCCGACGCCGGAACGATCCGGTGGTTCGATCATGAGCGGTCTCGGTTCCGCCATGGGTAATTTCTTCGGTGGTCAATCGATGGCCAAGTCTGGCGGATTGGGTGACAGTATTCTCACCAAACCGGAGGATACTGCAGCGGCTCGTGAATCGAAGCTAGAAGTCACGCGTGAACTCCCGAGCCAGGCTGAGGAAATGATACTTCCCGCACCTGTCGCGGACCCATTGGCTCTGGGCGACGACCCGTTAGCTCTGGGTGACGACCCGTTAGCTCTGGGTGACGAGGAACTGGCTCCACCGGCGATAGCGACGGAGCAATCCGTTGAGCGATTGCGTGCTGAAGTCGAGCGGTTACGCAATCAAGTGCGCGAGCTCAAAGCCACGGGCGCGGATCAATAGCGAATCGTGCCTAGTCGACAGACACGAGTTCGACAATGAAGTGAAGGTTGGCGTGAGCGGGGATCGAGCCTGGGGAGCCGCCTTCGCCGTAGCCGAGCTTGGAAGGCACAAATAGTTCGATCATTCCACCCTGGCCGATTAGTTGCATTCCTTCCGTCCAACCGGCAATGACATTTCGCAACGGAAAAGTTGTGGGTTCACCCCGCTCATAAGAGCTGTCGAACACCTTTCCGTTATTGAGCCAGCCGCGATAGTTCACGCTCACCGTGTCGGCGGCCTTCGGTTTCTTGCCGTCAGACTTTCGCAAAATCCGATACTTCAGTCCTGAATCGGTCGCCGAGAACTCGAGTGCGGCATCGGCGTCCATCGGCCCCGTTCCGGCTCGCAGCTCGGGATTGTCGATAAACGAGTTTGGTTTCCATGTCGCTGTTTTGGCAGCCGGATTTGTCAGCTCGGCAGCAACGACGGGATTCGGTTTCACAGGGGTGCGACACCCTGGACCCAGGGACACGACGCACAGCAGACAGCACAGCAACCAACTTTTCATCGCCAATTCGACGCTCCATTCTCGCATCGCGTATCAATCCAACTCACACCATCGAAAGCGAAGCTGGCCTCTTTGAACATCGGGCAGGTTAGGGAATCGGTCTTTTTATGGAAAGTCCATTGTACGCCCACCGCTGCACCGCTCGTTTAGCTCACCCTCTCTTGCGCTTGATGAGTTCTGCTACGGCAAAGCCGCGCTGACGTGAGCTGGAGATCTGGGACTGATCGGCGCTAAAGCAATGGATGTATTTCATTGCTAGGAGGCGAGCGATATCGAATCGGTATCGGGTGGTACCGGTTTGATCGTTCCAATCCGTACAACGTGAATCGACGGTGCCGGTTGGGCAATTGATGGTGTGTTGCAAATTTGCAACGTTTGTAGCGTCAAATAAACAGTCCAGGGAAAATGGCGAGTTTTGCAGGCGGGGGGAGTCGCAAAAGTGCCGTTTTTTGCTGGATTTCTCTCCATTTCTTTAAAGACTTGCCTACTCTTGGGTTAATGCGGCGACGCGTTGAACGTTCGCTTTCCTAACAGAATGGTGAACGTGATAATGCTTGCGTCAACGTCGACTACAAGGAGTTCTCAGCAATGGCATCAGTAATGACCCGTCGATTTTCTCATCGTGGCTCTTCAATTCATCGTGGCGTTTGTTGGATGTTGGCGACTTCGATCGCCGCATCGCCGCTAGTCGCACCGCTTCAAGCGATGGCTCAGGACCAGTGCTGTTTTGAGCCTCAGTACCGATTGCAGACTGAGACGGTGATGCAGCCTCAAACCGTCCAGAAATTGCGTTTGACTTACGAGACTCAGTACGTCGAAGAGGACGTTACGAGCTATCGCCCCGTCGTGCGGACGCGGACCGAAGAACGCGAGTACCGCGTCGCCAAACCGGTGACGGAAACTAGCTATCGTGAAGAGCGTTACACGGTGCAAAAACCGGTTGTCGAAACGTCGTATCGTGACGAAACGGTGACGCAAACACGTTATGTTACC
>JBBSJZ010000468.1:0-5092 GCA_038256795.1 Pirellulales bacterium
ATCAGCGACTCCATCGAAGCTGGCAACAAGAACGCCAACTCACCCAACTGGCCCGTGGGAACCTCGACCAGCGGCCCCGGAGCTCCAAGTCCCTACGGATTGTGGGGTGCCCTGGGCACGCGAGCCAGCAAGGAAACGGTTGCGCTTCCCTAACGAAACGCTCCAACCGTTTCGGTTCAAGCATCGAACCAGCGATCCAAACCGGGTCGCTGGTTTTTCTTTGCTACCGATGTCCTGGCGAAAACCAGCTCCGAGGTCTAATCCAACGCCACCGGGTCTGACTTCGATGTGAAGATGCCGGCGATGATGAAGGCGACTTGGACGCCGACGAAAATGCTCAACCACATCAGCACACCGCTGGTGAATCCGTAGCTGTGCAGCCCGATACCGAGTTCGTTGGTTCCGAACCAACTCCAGGCGGTGACGATATTTCCGCCGATGGCCAGGATCGAAAAACCTCGCGCCGCGACCATCCCATCCCAACGGGCATGCAGCATCAAGGCGTTCCAAATCACAATCAATAGCGCGCCGTTCTCCTTCGGGTCCCAGCCCCAGAAGCGGCCCCAACTATCATCGGCCCACAAGCCACCGAGGACTGTGCCGACAAAGCTAAACAGGATGCCGAAGCAAGCGGCGCCGTAGCACACCCGGTAAATATCCCGCAGTGCATCTTTGTCCTTGCCCAACCACATCGCCACGAGGTAACCGATGCCGAGCGTGCCCGCGACCATCGTCGCGACGTAACCGAGCGTGACACTGATCACGTGCGTGGCGAGCCAAAACTGGGTATCGAGCACCGCTTGCAGCACTGGCATGGTATCTCCGGTGCTCAAGCCGTACGCGACGAGAAGTGTCAGCATCCCAGCGGTCGCCGCCAGCATGTTGCCGGTACCGCGGCGGAAGATACGTTCGACCACGAGTCCAAACAACACGGCAGCCCAGCCGATGAACACGGCCGACGAATACAGGTTGATGACCGGCGCGCGGCCGGTGATGTAAATACGACAAAATAGCGACAGCGTGTGAACGGCGAGGGCCACCGCGAGCGTGCCCCAAATCACTTGCCGCAGTCGCGGCAAATCCACACTGAAGTACACCAGTCCGAGCACCACACAAATGATGTACAGCACCATCGCGGCGCCCGTCGGCCAATTGGATTCAGTCCAGCGTTCCAGCGATACCTTGTTCACATCGTAGCCCGGGATCTCGAAGGCTTGCACGGCGGTCAAGTGATCGTCCACGGACTTGTTGAATGCGGCGGTGTCATGGTCGCCGTAGGACTTGAGCATCTCGCCAAAACTATCGACCCCAGCGGCGGCGGAGACGTCGAGCGAGACACGCGACTTAGCCATGTCAAAGAACGCGGGTGCGAACGCGGACCAAGTCGGTTGATCCACCGCATTGCTCGCCACCTTCTCGGCCGGCGGAATGATCGCGGGCGCAGGCATCTTTGACAAACTCGTCATTTGTTCCTGCAAACGGCGCAGCGCAAACATTTGGCGATCTTGCTGCGTCGTGCCTTCGGGGAATAACTCCGCGGGAATCTGCGGTGGCATCGGCAATCGAAACGCTGCGGCGGTGATCGTGTACTGACGCGTCCGCCGATCGAGCTCAATCAATTTCTTTTCTTTGAACGACTGGTCCGCCGACTCTTTCTGCTCGGCGACTTCGACAATATCCGAGACACGATCGAAGTTCTTGCTGATCTCATTGAGTGAATAGAGTTTGCTTTGGCGACGCTCGAGTTCGAGTTCGCTGCGCACTTCTTCGGCATCAATGCGGAACATCTCGACGTCACGCAGTGCCGGTGCATCCGTGGCGACTTCCATCAACCACTGCATCGCCGAAAGACTTTTGCCCTTGACGCGTGCCTGCAGCCCGTCGGGAATGGGATCGAGTTTCAATGATTCTTTGTTGCTAATCGACTTCAGCGTTTGGCGAGCATAGGAATCGAGAGGCATCACCCGCCCTCCGAACTGGACCGGGATTTTTCCCGCCGTGTGGAAGTCGTACTGGGTCGCGCGAGTTGACGGGCGGTAGCCATTCATCACCGCGTCCCAAGGAACGAGCATCACCCCCGCAAAGACAGTGAATGCGGTGATCCCCAGAGCGACAGGCCATTGGGAAGGACCCCCAGGGTTTTGCAGGAGGAACGGGTCGACATGATCTTTCGATGCGGCGACGTCACGATTGTGTTCACGTTGTCGACGCTTCAAAAATCGGCCGAGTGTCCCCGAAAAGTGGACGAGCATTCCGAGCGCCGTGATGCTGCACGCGACGTACGGAATCAACCAACCCGAGTTACGCACGACCTGCAAACCGGTCATCTCTTTGCCACTGGACCCCAAGTCATAATTGGATTGATAGAACGTTTCGCCTCGGTAACGTAGGGGATTGTTCATCCACACACGTTCTTTGCGGTCTTCGCCCGTTTCCGGATCGATAATGCGCACGAATGACGAAAAGTCACGGGCCGTACCGGTACCGCTGTAGTCGACCCGCCGCACATCCTCGAGTTGGACCCAGTAAGGCTTCACCAGGCGATGCAAGCGAAGCCCCATCTCATACTCGCTTCCGGCGATCGATACTTTGTCGAGGGTGTCTTGGTTCGATTCGTTGGGCCGATGCACAACCTGGTCCGCAAGGATTTGGCTGGTGAGATATCGTCCGAGCGAATCACCCGACGTCTTATCCAGAAGTTCGACATACGCGGCGGCCATATCGACGCGCCCCATCGTGCCGCCCGCCTTGGCGAGCTGCTTGGCTTGTGCTTCCAACCCGACGCCAGCGGTCGCGAGATTCTCTCCCTCAGGTTTTTGCAGACTCGCATTTTCGTAGAACTCGAGCACCCGCACGTTGACTGGAAGCGAGTCGTCGATGATGACCGAATTGTCGGCGGCGGACCGAGCGAGTCGAGTTGCCGGAATAGCGATGATTTGTTGCTGGCTTTCATCGGTTTTGATGAACGCCAATTCGAGGCGATCAAAGTCCACCATCGTGTTGGACGATTGACCCTCGACGAGATTCATTCGTTGCTCTTGCTGGCGATCACCGAACATGAATTGACCGAGCATCAGCAAACCGACACCCAGGTGCAGCAGCACATTGCCGCCCTGCTTGCCGAATAGAATGAGGCAGCCGATCATCAATACGAGCCCAGCACCGAGTCCCTTGGTCAATTGCCAAACGATTCTTAGGCCAGGGTCACCAATGCGAAATCCACTAACCAGTGCGTAGATAATGAACACGGCGATGACGCTGGTGGCGATTACCGAGGCGATTTTGACGCTGCGCGATTGATTGGTGATCGCCGTCATGACGAGCCCGCAACCGGTGATCGTTAGCGTCGCCAACATTAGCGCCCACAATGTTTCGTACTGCATCGGTGGCGTCCCCTGCAGCCCTTCACTGTTTTGGCCCAGGCGAATCACGACTCCGGCGAGCAGCGTACCCGCGATCAGGAATCCGACACCGAGAGCCACTTTGCCACCCTTGGCTTGCAAGCGGAACCGAGTCCACTTGGCGGCGATCAGGTTGACCATGAGCAGCACGCCGACGAGTGAACCACCGGGGAACGGGATCACGCCGGGGATCGGCTTGTCATGACGCAGAAACGCTTGCGGAAAAAAGTCGTCAAAGTGCAACCACGCGATCCACGATAGAAAGTAACGATTCTTGACGTCGAGCATGTTCATCTCGTCCTGCGCGAGCGTGCCGACGAGGACAAGCACCAACGAGACTGCGAAAAGCCCAACGGTGAACTTAAGCGAGCCCAGCAACTGCAACACGCGGGTGACGCTCAGCGGCGGATGAACGCGATCATCGGCGGACACGCGGACGTTATCGGATGTGACGCTGGCCATGGGTGACGCTTCAGATTGGGGAGGTGGGAATGTTGTCCGACTTTCGGAGCCAGGAATGCGTCACGAGTCGGCGACTCGTGCGAGCCTACAAACTACAACTTCAGGGACTGGAGGAAGTCCGCGATCGCTTCGGATTCGTCCTCGACCGTTTTCACCGGCCCGGTCATTTTCACGAACAAACTCATGCCATCGTCAAGCGGGACGATCGTCGCATCGATGGCGGTGCCACTCGCGGGCTCCGCGCCACGTAGTAGAAACCGCTGCGCCGCACGCCCGTCAACTTCAATCTTTTCCGCCGCCGCGAGAGCCTCGTCGACGACATTGTCGGGGACACCCTCGGGGCGAATTTGCCCAATCCATCGCGCGACATTGTCTCGCAAATTGCCGCCGGCCGGCATCACCGTCAATTCGGCTGGCGAATCCTCCGGCCCGGCGCTGAACAATACCCAGAGCATCGCCCTCGTCTTCCCCAATCGCCAGCCCTCGGGCATTTCGTACTTCAATGGCGGCTCGGCCGCCGCAGCATCGCTCGCCGCCCGCGCCGGCGAGGCGCCCGTCGGCGGCATTGGCGGTGCCGAGGCACCCGTGGCCATCCCAGCGAACGGCGGCGAGGACATGCTCGGACCGCTGCCAGCTTTCCCGACCAAGTCCACCCACACGCTCTTACCGTCCGATGCCGGTACTTCGAGCGGTTCTCCCTCAGCCCATGTTTCGCGAGAAGGAGCGAGCCCCAGTTGGCCACGCCAACGATTGACGTTCATTGCCACTTGCTCGTCCCACTCGCCGCCACGCGTCAAGTTCGAAATGCTCAAATCGAGCTGCTTCTCCGGCGTCATGATATCAATGGACGCGAATCGCATCGATTTCTCGCCGGCGCGCTGCCAACCGGAGGGCAACGGATCGAGGTTGGGGTCACCAGCATCGAATTTGATGCCCGAAACGAATGCTTTGAACTCCGTTTCAATTCGTGCGATCGCCGCCTCGGGGCCGGTGACCTTGAAGAACCAAATCAAATCGCCTCGGGGAACCATCGCCGCAAGCATCCGTTCGTTACCGATACGAAGCTGCGCCGGCAACGTCGTTGGAATCGAGTACGTGACGATTGGCTCGTCGCGCTGGCATCCTCCCAGAATGACGATCAACAGCAGCCACGGCGGAACGGAAAGCACCCGCGTGAGGGGTGAGAATGAAAGCATGCTGGCCTGGAGGGGGGATGTGGTGGGGGCGGG
>JBBSJZ010000469.1:0-5071 GCA_038256795.1 Pirellulales bacterium
TCATTTCTAATACGCTGGTGTACTACTAATGTATCCTCGCAGCGAACGCCCCCTGTTCCTCTCGGAGCGATTACCGCTCACGACAGCCATGATGTTGATCGTGTTGGCGGTGGTCATCATCGTCGTGATCGATAGGGTGATTCGCGAGTTGGAAGATCGCTCGCCCCGATCCATCCCCAGGTACTGGATCACGCCGTTGCGAGTCCTTCGCGTGATTTTTTGTGTCGCGGTGTTTGGCCTCGCCCTTTACGTGTTGTTCAATCCGGTGGGGATCGTCGCCGTCGTGCTGGGCGCGGGTGTTTATTTGCGATCGGTCTTCGCGCGGCGCCGTGATGAGAGGGATGCCGTCAACACACTCGTTCGCATGGTCGCCGATCACGGTGGCGCGATCCCCGATGCGCTCGAGCCCTTCGCGAACTCATGCCGCAGTATCGTGCGCCGTCGCTCGCGGGACTTTGCGTACTGGCTTCGCTGTGGCGCCGATGTTCACAAGTCAGCGCTCAATAGCGGATTGACACTCATGCCCGATACCGTCGTTGCCGTTCAAAAGATTGGCCAGCGCGTGCACGCGCGCAGGGCAGCTGGCGTCACTGAAGTTGGTTCCACTGAAGTTGGTTCCACTGAAGTTGGTTCCACTGAAGTTGGTCTGGGTAGGCAGGGGGATGACGACTTACTCGGCGATACATCGCTGGCATCGGAACTTCGCTGGTTGAGTTGGCCCGTGAGCGGTCAACTGCTGTACCTGCTCACGCTCATTGTGACGTGCATGATCATGGTCACGTTCATCCAGACATTCATCGCTCCGACGATGGAAAAGATGCATGATGATCTTGGGTTCTACGTGTCGGGTTCGCGTCGCTGGGTTGATCGGTTGTTTGCCTTTTGGCCGAGCGTGGCCACCGCGGTAGCGATCATCGCGGGCTGCTGGTTGCTGCTCGTGGTGAATACGGCGATCGCGCCGACTGCGTTCTGGATTCGCATGACTCCTTGGTTCGGTCCCTGGGTTCGCGAACGTAATCGCTCCGCAGGCCTGAGTGCGCTGGCCGGCGGACTCCGGCGCGGCGAGACCCTATCTGGGATCCTCGGATCGGCCAGCGGTGCGACCGGGTCCCGTTGGCTCCGCATGCGAACACGTGCCGCCCTGGAGCGACTGCAACGTGGCGAGGGGACTGCGGCCGCACTGCAGCGGAGTGGTTGGGTGAGCCGGGCCGAAGCACGCTGGTTGCAATCCGCCGAAGCGAACGACTCGCTCGCCACGGCGATGCAGGATTTAGCGACTCAGATTCGTCGACGATACGATTTGCGATGGCAATTGCGACTGTCGTGGCTCGTCCCTGTCGTGACCGTGGTGGTGGCCGCCGTTGTCGCCGTCCAAGCGCTGGCGATGTTCCTTTTCTTGACGGAGTTGGTTTATGGTTTGGCATAGTCAGCATCGTTTATTGAACGGCGCTCGGGCCCGTGGGATGACGCTCATTGAGGTCAGTGCGACGCTCGTTGTCTTGGCCATCACCGGCGTCGCGATTTCCAAGTGGGTCGGCATCCAAGCGAGGTTGGATCGCCAAACCGAACATCGTGTTGCGGCATCGCTAGCCGCGCAAAATGCGATCGAAAGATTGCGGGACACCGGCTACGCGGATCTCGAAGATGCCATCGTGAATTTAAGAAACGACGCCAGCGTCGAGGGTTTGCGATTCGTGACATCCGCGTTCTCGGTCGACTCCGCCACTGGCGTCCACTTGCGTGTCGATGCGACGGACTCCAGCGATCCCACGATAATTTTGGCGAGCGAGCATTTGTGGCGAATCGAATCGACAACTCCCGAGCCCGCTGACGCCGAGCCAGCCAGTGAAGTGGAACCGCAAGGAGCGTCCGATGAGAGGGAGTAGGACAGCGAAGCGGGTGGGATTCACGCTGATTGAAGTCGTCACCGTACTCACGACGCTGATCGCGTTGGGCGGAACTTCATTGGCCATTTTACGGACGCTCGACGTCACCCGACGGGTGTCGATGACCAAAGCGATTGCCGCGCGTGACGTGCAGCGACTCGCCGATCGATTACGGGAACTCGCGCACGCGGGTGCCACCGCCGAAGTCAAATCGGCCGGACGATCGCTCGTGCTAGCCGATACCGATTATCGACACACCTTCACGATCGACTCCGGCGGCGAGGCAATCGAGTACGTCGCCGAGGCAGCCGCGGATGGTGCCGCTGCCGGGCGTGACCAATTCGTGTTGAGTCGACCCTCGGACGCGGAGTTTCGTTTCGATGACTCGATTGGGATCGTCTCGCTGGGGCTCAAGCCGCGTCGTGGATCGTCGCCGACGTGGACCATCGAGGCACGTATTCTTGACCAGGCTTCACCATGACCCAGTCGATCTCACTAACCCGGCGACGCGGAACCATTTCACTGCTGCTCGTGCTGGCATTGATGCTTTCGGTCGCTGCCGCCGTGACGACAACGACGCGAGCGGTGATGAAACAGCGACGCAGCGAAGTCGAGCAATGCAGCGTCCGTCAACTCGAAGCCGCGATCCGGCTCGTGGACTCAGCGAGTATCGACGCGTCCTCTCCGATTCGATTGCCGCTTGATGTCCAACGCGATCACTGGATCGAAGTTCAAACCATCGAGCAACACTTCACCGCCCCGGTGGGCGCGAGCGGCTCTTGGCTCAAAGCCAGCGAAATTCGCGGCCGACGCGTCCTCCGCAGCATCAACCGCAGCGCCGATCCGGCAACTAAGAACGAGGCCCCAGAATGAATCACTCCAACGCTACCGTCTTCGACCGCACAATTACCATTCCCATGAACAACCTGTCCCGCGCATCGTTTGGCTTCACGCTCGTGGAACTGCTGGTCGTCATCGCGATCATTGGCGTCTTGATGGGTTTGTTGATCCCGTCCGTGCAGGCGGTCCGCGAAAACGCACGTCGCGTTCAATGCCAAGCGAACCTCAATGATTTGAGTCTGGCACTCATGTCGTACCACACGCTGCACAACCACTATCCGATCGGTACTCTCAATCCTGAGGGGCCGATCCGCAGCGAACCGATGGGCTATCACCACAACTGGATCGAGGCGATTTTGCCGCACATGGACGAGTCCGTGATTGGCGAAAACATCAATACCAACGTCAGTGTTTACGCGGCTGAAAACCTGGACGTGCGGCGGATACAGGTATCCGGGTTGATGTGTCCCTCAGCCACCGGCGTCCAGTCGTTCACGAGTTGTTACGCGGGAATTCACAGCAGCACTGAAACGGCGATCGATACGACCAACGATGGCGTGTTCATTCTCAATGTGCCGACAAGCCAAGACGACATCAGCGACGGATTGGGCTACACGCTATTTCTCGGAGAGAAACTTTCCTATCCAGCGGATGACTTGAGTTGGCTCAGCGGCACACGTTCGACGCTCCGAAACGTGGGCGGCGGATTGAGCGCAGCTCCGGTGAATCTGCAGCAATCACTGAGCGAGCTTACCTTACCCGACGGTCTGGACCCGATGCTCTATGTCGGATCGCTGCAAAGTCACCACCCGAGTGGCGTCCACTTGCTCATGGGTAGCGGCGAAGTCAGTTTTCGCAGCACTTCGATGGACGCGCAGTTACTCGCGGAATTGGCCAACAAGAGCGACGGCGGTTTGCCGCGGCAATCGATGTCCGACATCGATCCGGTCGAAGCGTTCCGAACCAACCGCGAGGCGAACGATTGAAGTTAAGTGGGCGGCGGCGATTTTCCCACCTTTCGCCCTGGCCTATCTCCCAATGAAGCGTTGAGGTTGCGGACGTTTTACAGCCATGCTGACATGCGCAAGGATCGTTGCTGGAGCGGGAGGGATGGATGTTGCACAATGCGATAGCTCAGCGATTCGCAAGCGGATGATTGAGACGGTCGGTCGTCGCTGTGTACAGCACGCGCGGCACCTTTGGGGACTGGCTAGGGCCGGATCGCGGACCGTGGTTGAAATCGAGACCGATCATGTAACTCGTTGTGGCTTGTTTCCGATGAGTGGTGGACAATGGGGGCATCGACTCCGTTCCACGCCCCTCGCTTCACATGACTGATTTGAAATGCCGCAACTCTCCCCAGCTGGCCAGCAGCTCGTCCAAAATCTCGCTCAACGCCACGGTGTTTCGACAGATGCTGTGACGCACATGCTCATTGCCGTCAGCAACGGTAATGGCACGATGGCCCAGTTCTCACATCCGGATTTTGGTGGTGCGGGACAATGGATGCAGGGGGGAATGACGATGGTCAGCGACCTCTTCAACTATCAACTGAAATCTCGAGTGGACAACTTGTGCAGTGACATCGCCAACCAATTGGCGAACCAGCAACGGGCACCATTCAGCGGCTCTTTTCAATCGCAAAGCCAGAATGGCGCGAGTTCACAAACTCAAGCGGCCGGTTCGATGGGCTCGGTGAACAGTCTTTTTCTGCCGGATCCAGACTCGAATTGGTGGCCATCACATCTCGGATCTCCCAATGCGTTGGGCTCGCAGAACAACGTTCGCTACGCTTATTTTGCGAACATCAATCGGCTTGCGGTCAAGACAGGCGGTGATGTTTGGGTCTATGACACGCTCAATCACCAAATCGGTGGATTCTCGCAACAGCAAGGCGGAGGCTCATCGATCACCCTGACCAGCCAATTCGGTACGGTGTCGCTGTCCTCGCTACCGGTCGTGATCCGCAATGGCGTGACGCAGACCCAACCCGCTCTCGCGCCGGCGAATGATTCGTGGAATTCGTCAAACAGCTATAGCGGCGCCCCGGCGTCGGCACCGGCGACGAACACCGACCGACCCTCGACTCCGCGGCAAGGTGAAAGCGTGATCGACACGCTCGATCGATTGGGTGGTTTGCTCGAAAAGGGCTACATCAACGCGGACGAATTCGCGAGCAAGAAAGCGGATCTACTTTCCAGACTCTGAGTCGGCTGCGGCGGGGAAGGCGGCAACGACGGTCGCAACGGTGAGCTGGAAAAAAATTCTGGAAATAAAATCCAGGTGTCTCCCGTGTCAATTCAGCGGCGTTTCTCAATCATCGCGTTCGGCAAGCGAAGCCGAGA
>JBBSJZ010000470.1:0-5062 GCA_038256795.1 Pirellulales bacterium
GCCACGCCGAAACGCTTTGGCAGTGCGACTTCGCGTGCAAGAAAAAGTGGACAATGAAGGGGCTCGTGGATGTCTACTTCATGGTCTTTATCCACATCGGTTCGCGGCAAATCTGGATTTCGCCGTCTACTGAGAGTCCAACGGGCGATTGGACAGCGCAGCAAGGACGCAATTTCCAGATGCACATCGACGATCACAAGCTCAGATGCGAAATGCTCATGCGGGATCGCGACCGCAAATACACCGCTGAGTTTGACAACGTGTTCAAGTCGAGCGAATGCAAAATCAAACTCACCCCAATCCGTTCACCGAACCTACAGGCTCACGTCGAGCGTGTGATCCAAACAATCAAACACGAGGTGCTCAACGCGTTCTGCATTGTGACGAACGAGCATCTCGATGGAATCCTTCGTACCACGCAAGACTGGTACAACAAACGACGGGGCCATTCTGAGCGAGATCATCTGCCACCCATTCGTGACGAATCTGTGACGTTGTCGATCAAATTCTCGAAACAGAACGTCACGTGCGAGTCGGAACTCGGTGGGCATTTGCTGTCGTACCGACATGTTGCCTGACACATCGTGCTCATCTGAGTGAGTCGTTTGGGATTCTGTCGTTTTGTAAAAAAGGGGCGCTGTTGGTGAGCCGAGGCAGGCTCTCGGAGAAGTATGGAAGTCACCAAGCTTGCGTCGCGAATACCGATTTTCCCGCTATTCATCGCGGTGAGTTTGCTCGTGGGTTGGTTAATACCGGGTTTCTACACTTGGACGGACTCCGATCAGAGTCGTCCGTCGCCACTTCTCTGGAAGGTGCCGATGTGGTCAGCGCTTGCCTCGGCAGCGTTTTGCTTAGTCCTGCCATGGCTACCCATCACGACCAAATCGTCGATTGACGCCTCGCCGCCAAAAACGCGTTTCTCACTCCGCTTGTTGCTGGCGATCACGACTGCCATCGCTGTCGCGACGGCGCTACTCACCAAGTTTCCGCTCTTCACCAGCGGGGTCATCTGTGCCGGCGCGTATGCCTACTTCATTGCTTTCTGCGTACGAAACCCGCAGCATCGAATGGCGTCCGCGGCACTGCTAGCCTGCATGATCCTGCCTTACGCGTGGGTCGTCGGCTACAAGGAACTTGATCAGATCCTGCCAGCTTTCGCCCTCATGATTTCAGGGATGCCGGCCTTTGTTCCGGCTGCACTGATCGGTCAGTTGTTCGGACAAAACATGCGAGATACGACCTGGCTTACGTTTCTCTTGACAGCAATGGAACTCACGATTGGAGTCTTGATGATTCGACTTGGTCCAAAGCGAACGATCGCGTACCTGCTGCTCATCATGCAGATATCGGTTCTTGGATCACTCGCCTTCCACATGCTTTGCCTTGCTTAAAAGGGCGTTTCGGCGACACGGGCACTGAGTTCGCCATCTCTCATTTGTCTGTCGGCGGAAAAGCCGCTTCGATTGCTTTGACCCAGCTGCGGAACTCGCGGCGGATGGCTAGGGCGTGGGCTCGATTTTCAAGGCAGACTTCGCTGTAGATGAGGGATTGGCCAGCGGCTTGGCGGTCGCGGAGCCAGAGGATCATGGCCTCTCGGTCGAACTGGTCGGGGCGCCGGCGAGAGACGTTGGCTAGGTTGACGCCGGCGGCCGTGAGGGCGGCTCGCCACGATCCGTGGTAGCGGAGGGCGGCATCGTAAAGGCCGCGATCGCGGCTGCGGTTCAACATGGCCCCCAGGTCGTAGCCTGTCGTACACAAACGGCGGAGTTGTTGTTCGACGCGGGCTTGCGTCAGGTCGCGACTGTGGGCGACGTGTCGCGTGTTGACGCCCGCGTATTGCAATGCCGTTTCCCACGAGCCAAAGTCTTCGATTGCGGCGACTAAGAGAAGTTCGTCGTCGCGGCGGAGATCGTTTTCGCGAAGGCTCTCGCCGGCAACGTCGCGTTCAACAATTTTGCGAATGATGGCTTCTCGGATCATGACGCCACCCTCCGCCGTGTTTGCTTCGATGGTAGTCCGGCAGCTTGCAGGGCTTTGGCAAGCGTTCCAAATCGCTTCTCAGCGGCATAGACCAAGTTACTGTCGTGCCTGCGAATCTTTTCACCGGGGTGTTTCGCAATCAGCATTCGCAGTCGCTCAATGACTTTCTCCTCGTTCCATCGCTGGCGGGCGGTTTCGTTGATCCCGGCCGCCTGTAGTGCCTTCTCCCAGTTGCCGAAGTACTTGATCCCGGCACGGAATAGACTCTTGTCCTCGGCGCACGTTTTGAACATGCGATGGCCAGAGGCCCGTCGCTCAACGATCGCTTCGACGACGGACTGCTTGGTCCAACGTCTGGGCAGTTCGCTTCCAAGGCCGAGTGATTCGACAGCCTTTCGCCAACCGTCAAAATGCTTGATTGCCGAGCGGCGTAGATTCATATCGCGATGGGAACAGAACGTCAGCGGCAGCTCCCGTTCGTAAAGGTCGATGATCGCAAGCCGCACTTCATCAGGCGAATAGAAATCGCGTGTCGGCACCGGAAACCCGGCTGCGTCCCGCGCCGTGGTCCATGATCCGAAGTGCTTCTTGCCGGCTTCGTACAACCCACGATTGTCGATGTGGGTTTGCCGCAGGTTTTCGCCGCTTCGATGTCGCTCACGAATTGCCTGGATGACTGTGTCCTTCGACCAGCCGCCGTTCGTCGTGGGGCGTCGCCCGCAAGGTAAGCCCGCAACTTCCAACGCTGCTCGCAAGCTGCCAAAGCATCGCCTTGCAGCATCATCGAGCTTTCGGTTTGCTCTCGGTCCATTGCGGCGAGTTCGCTTGAGTTCCTCGATCACTTTTTCGGGGGTCCAATGTTTCTTCGGCATGTTCATCCCTCCGTGCTTTCGAGGATCTCCTCGAAGACTCGAGCTAGATCCGCATGATTGGTTTGCAAATACGTCTTCACGTCAGGGTTGTTGAGCAACGTGCGGACGTAGATGACCAACTTCAACAGGTTCGTCGTGTACTGGCGATAAAGACCGGTGTAGAAGTCCTGTTGTTGCTCAGCCTCTTTCAGCTTCTTCAACAGTTGGCTTTTCTTCTCATCCGCTTGTGCCCACGGCGACTTGGTACCGTTGGCTTTGGCCCGTTTATTCGCCGACGTCTTCAACACCAGTCCGCGAGCGAACGTGGTCGAGTAGTCGTTACACGATTCCATCAACTTCAAGATCTCATGCTGGCGATCTTCCTTGACGTTCGTCAGCTCCTTCGCTGTTTGCAAATTGATCTTGTTGGTATTGAATGCTTTGACAACGGCCGGATGAAGTTTGGCGAGCAAGCCATTGTTGAGTCGGTGCCCGATGCCCTGCATTCCGAGAGCATTTGCGATCGTCTTCTCGTCGAGTTCTTCAAGCGATTTGCGAAGCATTCGCATCTCTTGCGAAGCACTCAGCTGATTGACCATCCGGTTACCAGTGAAACCGTCGCGGACGTTGTGGATCAGACAAGGCACCGTTTCGACGCCGTGGTCCAGCAGGATCCGATACCGAAGAGCTCCGTCCAAAATCTCGTAGCCGTCATCGAGCGGGAACACGATCAGTGGTTCAATTAACCCGACCGCTCGCAAGCTCGCTTCGATCCGTTGCCGATACTTCTTGGCGACCTTGCGTTCGCTCCTCGGCACGAGTTTGACGATCGAAATGTCGATGCCTCTGGGCTTTCCGTTTGCACTCATGACGACACCTCCGAGCTCATGGTTGGATCGAACTTGAAATCGCCCGCCAGTTCTGGACGCTTGTCGAGTTGTTGCCGCCGCAGCAATGACACCAGTTCCGTGTCTTGAAACAGCGTATTGACGCCGGCGAGCAGCGTCATGAAGCGGCTCTCTTTCGATTTTGCCTCACGCACATAGCCGGTTTTGACTCGGGTTGTCTCGGCAATGTCATGCCGCAGTTGCCCGACCGTGTAATCGCGGCTGGCAGGTGACTTCTTCGATTGCTTGGCCCGCGCCGAGATGATCCGCCGAGCCTGACCAAAGTTGTTGGTCGTCACCAGCCCATCGGCGAACGCGTCCATCAACACCGCTTGGATTTGCGAGTCGTCGGTGGAGGCGACCTGGATCGCAAACTTGATCGGAAAGATGCCGGATTCGACCCCTTGGATCAAGCGTTCTTCACCCTGTTCGACCAGTCGGATGTATTCCCGAATGTACTTCTCGGTTTTACAGGCGACTGTGGCAATTCGTAAATACTCCCAGCCTTCGTCGTGCAATCGCTTCAATTCCCGGGCAAAGTCCATGCTGCCGGGTTTGGTGCGAGCGATATTCTCGACCAGTGATTGCAGGAGCGCCTCTTTGCGAGTGCAGCTCACGACCTCGGCCGGCACGTGCGTCTTATTGAGCTGTTTGTGGGCCAGCAGACGGCCTTCGCCGCAGATCAATTCGTACTTGCCGGTTGTTTCGAGAAACTTGTCGTTGACGCGGATCGGCTTCATCAAGCCAACGCCTCCGATACTCTCGACGTTCATGTCGAATTGTTCTTGGTCCCGGTTGCGTGAGTTGATGACTTTCACCTTGTCGATCGGCACGTCTTCGTACCGCCGGTCGGCGATGGGGCAAATGTTATTGAGTGGTTCCATGGTCATGGGAAAAGGTCTCCGTTAAAGAAGTTGTTGAAGGAATTGAAGATCCGTCCGGCCGAACAGTTCGGTGCGGATGGAAGAGCTGGTGTAACGCATTGGTTTGGAGTCTGAGCCGAACCGCGGCAGCGCAATGAACCCGAGGATTTTGAAGTCGGCCGGTTCGGAAAGAAGGACGCCAAGCGTCATGTCGATGACCGGACGCGGGTCGCGGCGGAAGGGCCAGTACGTCTCGTAACCGTGTGGCATTGGCACAGCCGGTTGAATCGAAACGGTCAGCTTCTGGTCGAGTACCAAGAAGTCGGAATAGGCCAGCGTCTCGGGGACATGTCCAAGAATCTGTTCGTGAACCGCCGAACGTGCCTTGTCGCGTTCGCCATCAAACAGTTTTTGAAACGCTTGATCGAGGGATCCAAACTCGCGAGTGTACGCACTGGTCGAGGGGAGGTTCTCATCCAAC
>JBBSJZ010000471.1:0-5048 GCA_038256795.1 Pirellulales bacterium
CCGCGATGTCGAGCGTCGGCGAGGTTTCAGGGTCGGTTGCGCGATCTAATACCAGGGGATCAGCCTGATCGTTTGCTTCTTGCAAGTTGATTTGGGTATCGCGATCAGTAGCGACTGGAGGATCAACCGATTGAGATTCGTTCTGCACCGATACATTCGGTGGAGTTTGCGCCGGCAGATTGATGTTGCTGGGTTGTTGGCTGATCGCGACCGAAGGCGCATTGACGTCTGGCACCGCGATCTGGGGAACGGTGATACCAGACGTGTCGGTCGCAGGAACCTGGACATCGGGTTCCGTAACATCAGGCGAAGCGATGGTTGGATCGCTGCTCGCATCTACGACGACATCCGGCGCGGTCACACTCGGTGCGTCCTCCGCAACCGCGTTGACGTTCGGAGCATTGACAACGATATCGGCAACATCGTTTCCGGGGTCGCCAATTGGTCTTGGCTCGTCTGCTTGCTCGGGTGCCAACTTCAACTGCGGCGCGACGATGACTTCGACGAGTTCGTTGTCCGCCGGAATCAGTTCGAGCTTCTTGAGTGGCTCGGGAGCCTGTTGTGGAATCGTCGAAGCACCGCTGCCGAGTCCCAAACCACGCGAATCGAAATTCCCAGCGACTTCGGCTCGATCTGTTTCAGGGCCGTCGGCGAATTGATCCATCGCTGCCTGAGCGTCTGGGTTTAGACCGAGACGGAGGTCTTTGGCGTTCGGAGGTTGCAACTCAGGATCGTCGATGCCGGGCAGATCGACCTTGGGGATCTCGACCATACCAGGTTCGGGCATCTTCGGAGGAACTGCCGGCGATTGAGGCGGAACAGATTCGTCTGGCTTCGGTTCAGCGTCCGATGGGGCCGTTGCATTGTTTGCTCGGTCCACCGCGGCATCGAACTCGGCCTGTGCAGTTGCGATTCGATCGTCATCTTCCTGACTGCGATCTTCAGCTGTGGGACGCCCTGCTTCGCGTGCCGCTTTCGCTTCGGCTCGCATCTGGCCCAGTGTCTTTTGCACGCCAGTCGTCGTGTCGTCGATGATTTGCTTGCGATTCGTCTGCGCTGCATCGTTTTCGCGAAACTGCTGTTCCTTGGATTGGTCAACGACAACGTTCTTGGCGTCGGTCTCATTGTCAATCGCTCGCATGTCAGCGTCGATGTCCTGGCCTTCGCGAGCCTTGCGCCGTGCGTCAAGTTGAGCGGCGATGCCCTTCTGCATTTCAACGCGGTTGGCTTCGATCTCCCGCTTGCGTTTTGATCGACGCTGTTGCCGCTCAATGATTGCCTGCTGACGTTGTTGCTCTTCAGCCGCATCGGCAGCGCGGGTGTCTTTGTCGATCTTCGCCATTTCGACATCGACGTTGATGTCGTCGTCGAACAGTCCTTTGAGTTTGATCCACGCTTTTTTGAGGAAGCCGACCGTCGAATTCCACATCGACTTCACTTGGCCGACAAATACGGTCCAGGTATCGGCAAGGTAATCGACGGTTTCGACCCAAGCATTCTCTACGCCAGCCAATGCATTGATGAGCACTCCGCCAATCTGCACGGACACGTCGCCCGCAATGTCGACTAGCTCATGGAGTTTTAAGAATCCCTTCTTGAGGAATCCGATCGTGTTGTTCCATCCCTTTTGAACGGCAGACGTGAGAATCGTCCAACCGTCCGCCATGAAACCAAGCGTGCTGTTCCAAACGCCGGCGAGTCCGGACAAGGCACCAATGAGAACATCCCCGATCGCGTAGGCAGAATCGGCCCACACGTCGGAGATATCTTGAGTGAAGTCGGCCCAGAGGCTCTTGATGTACGTGGTGCCTTTGACCCACTGCAGCTTCAAGTAGGTCCACAACACGTCGGTCGCTGCAGTGATGTCTCCGGCGGCCAGCGCGTTGGCGATCGCACCAAAGGCGGCGAGAGTGTCGGCTTTGAGTGTCTCGAAAACACCTTTGAGATACTCGACGGCCTGGCCAGCGATGCCGGTTGAGTAGAGGAAGTAGCCACCGAGTGCGGCGACGGCCGCGACAACGAGGCCCAGCGGCGTGAACAGCAAACTGACGGCGGAGACGATCACGCCGATCGACGCGCCGATGAAAGAGAAGATCGACGCTAGTCCGCCAACCGCGAACGAAGCAACTGCTGCGAATGATCCGAGTGCGAACAAGGCCGCGCCAATTGTGAAGATAGCGACAGCACTCGCGGCGGCGATCTTGACGATCTTTTGGTTCTTGTTGATCCACTCGATAACGCCAGACGCGGCGCGACTGAATGCTTGCACCATCGTCGTGACGCTGCCTTCGAGCGATTCGCCAATCGCGATCGCTACGCCTTCGATCGACGACTTCAAGATTCGGAACGCACCGCCGAGTCCGCCTTCCATCTCTTCCGATGTCTTGGCAGCGATTCCTCCCGCCTTTTGCAGTTCCTTGTAGAGGTCGCGGGTATCGGCCACCGACTTACCGATCGAACTGGCTGCGGTGATTCCCAGCAGACCGAAGACCTCATTCAGCTTCTCGGCCTTGTCGGCAGTGCCCATCTTTTCGGTAGCCGCGGCGACTTCACCGAGAATGTCGACCAGCGAACGGGCGTTGCCCTTGGCATCTTTGGTGGTGACGCCAAAGGTGGTTTTGAATTTCTCGGATTCAGCGGCACTGATCGTCAGGAGGCGTCGCATTGCGTTACCGGCAGATGAACCTTGAATGCCCATGTTGCCGAGTGTGCCGAGGATTGCGAGCGTCTCTTCGAGACTCATGTTGGCATCGGCGGCGACGGGGCCGGCGTAGCTGAGTGCCTCGCCGAGAGACTCCACGGTATTGAACGACTTGTTCGCCGCGGCGGTCAGTCCATCGGCAACTCGTGTCGCTTCACCGGCTTCCATTCCGAACTGGCGAATCGTGGCTGCCATGATGCCGGAGGCCTGGGTTGCATCGGTGCCGGTGGCACGAGCCATGTTCATCACGGCGGCGGTCATCTTCTCGATCTGCTCGGGTTTGAAACCGGCGCGACCGAGTTCAGTCATCAGTGACGCAACTTCGCTGGCGGAGTAACTTGTTGTTGCTCCAAGCTTCTTCGCAGTGTTGCGCAAGGACTCGAGTTGCGTGCCCGTCGCCTGCGTGATCGCGGCGACGCCCCGCATCGCGTCGTCGAAGTTGGAGAAGATGGCGACGCTGCCGGCCAGTGGTGCCGCAGCGGCCGCGCCGAGTCCCATCAGTTTGGTGCCAAGCAACCGTGTCGACGCACCAAACGATTCCAAACGCTTTTGAGCCGACCGCAGACCCTTCACGAACGCTGCATCCTTGGTCAGCAGTTCGACGTAGGCGGATCCAGCTCGGACTTGCGACATGGTGTGGTACTGTTTGTGCGGCTAGAATGTGAGGTCACGAATCAAATCAACGCCAACATCAACCAACGAACCTGGGAACAATTCATGAGCTGCATTCGAGTGTGTCTACCGACGTTGAATCTGCGATACCGACAACTTGTTGCTTTCGCGATGACTGCGGTTGCATTGCTCTTGATTGCATCCACATCTGGAAACGCACAGGAAGCGAAACCCAATCCACCGATATCGGTCGTGCCAACGCCAGGATCGGCGTCACCTGAAACCTGTGCTGTCCCAAAGACTGCTTCGACTCAAGGCACCGACAAATCTGCCATCGGTCAAAACCTGCAAGCTGCGGTAAAACTCAAGGCAATTGTTCCCGGTTTGCCCGTTGTTGGATTGCTGATGTACGAGGACGTCCTGCAAACTGAAATCACTGCACCGCTGGACGTTTTCAGTAAACACTCCGAGAACGGCAAGCAAGTGTTCAATGTGATCACGATCGCGGCTTCCTATGACTTAGTCGAAAGTGAGGAAGGGTTAAAGATGTTCCCCGACTACACGTTCGATAATGCACCCAAACTTGATGTCATCGTCATCCCTAGCGCGTACGACATGAGCGCACGGGTAAAAGACGCTCGGCTGGTGAGCTTTATCCAAAGTCAAAACGAGAACACGAAGTTCACCGTCAGCAATTGCGGAGGAGCATCGTTGATTGGCGAGTCAGGTATTGCTGATGGAAAACGGATCGTTACTTGGATCGGCGGCGGAGTTGATTT
Organism: Pirellulales bacterium; assembly: GCA_038256795.1. Lineage (GTDB taxonomy): Bacteria > Planctomycetota > Planctomycetia > Pirellulales > Pirellulaceae > JBBSJZ01. The sequence continues at coordinate 4,093 of JBBSJZ010000471.1, forward strand.
GCAAAAGTCGTATCCGAAGCTGAAGGTTCAGGATGATGCGGAGGTCAGTTTTGTTGAGGATGGCAAGTTCATGTCGTCCAACGGAAATCTTGCGTCGTACATCTCGGCACTAGAGTTGTTGGAGAGAATGACGAGCACAGAGCACCGCAAGTTCGTCGAGTCGTACTTGTACCTTGAGCGTTTGCAGAACTGGAAACCTTGAAATTAGCCGGGAGTCTTCTTAAACGTCGCTCCCAGCATTTGTGCGACTTGTTCGACAGTGGCTTTCACCGGAACGGACCGCGTGACTGTGTAAGGATTGAAGTCATCCGGCTTGAACGGTTTTCGCCGACGTTTGCGATCGCGATTGATCTCGGCCGTCAGTGCCATCACGCTGCTGGCGATGTGCCAGTCGTGTTGGCGTTTCGCTTCGGCCATTTGCACGAGGTGGCGGAGTGTCAGTGGTCCGGGGTCGACTCCGATGATGCCGGCGAGTCGGATGATGAGTCGCTCAATGTCGGCACCCCGAGTTTGCGTTCCAGATCTTCCACAATCCGGTCCACCAGGTTCGGATCGTCCAGCCGTTTCTCGATCGCTGCCAGGCCCCGCGTCTCGATCATCTTCTGTTTGTCGGCCGCCTTCCGCAGAAGACGGCGGCGGGACTCCGGGAAGTATGCGACCAACGCATCGACCAATGCTTTGCAGGCTTCGTCGATCGAGTCGCCGGCCAATCCCTCGGCGAATGACTCGTCGTCAACGTCTTGTTGGTCGGCCTGCGGCTTACAGATCGCGAACAACACATCGCCTAGCAACAATGGGTCGCTTGAAAGCCGAGTGACCAAGTCTCCGTCGATCGCATCGAGCAATCGCACGTCGGTGAGTGCCTTCACGCGGCGAAGCGTGGTGTTGTCAATGTCGACGATCCAAACGCGACCACGACGATCAATGAATTTCTGCATGGAGTTCCGTTCCGATTA
>JBBSJZ010000472.1:0-5044 GCA_038256795.1 Pirellulales bacterium
CACCATCATCCCTACGAGAAATGGAGCCAAGCGGATTACGGCCAAATGGCAGCCTTCTTTAGCACCGTGACGACGAAGGCGGATCAAGACCCGATCGAGCCAGCTTTCTTTGCACGTGTTGGCGCCGCTTCTTCACCACACCCCAAGTCGGGCCAACCGCTCGCCCCCGCCGGACTCGGCGCCGGTGGCCCAGCAAGCGGTGCTGCCGCGAGCGATGTGCCGGTAATTGCGGCGAGTGATGACCCACGCCAGCAACTCGCCGATTGGATGACCGATCCGACGAATCCGTTCTTTGCCAAAGCAGTCGTGAATCGGTACTGGAAACACTTTCTTGGTCGTGGGCTCGTCGAGCCGGAAGATGATTTGCGGGTCACAAACCCACCGTCAAATCCCGAGTTGCTGGCGGCGATGGAACAATCATTCATCGAATCGGGCTACGACCTCAAAGCACTCGTGCGTTTGATCACCACCTCGGCGACCTATTCATTGGCGAGTGATGCGGTCGCCGGCAACATTGCCGACACTCGCAATTACTCGCGTTTCTACCCCAAGCGACTCGGCGCCGAAGTGTTGCTGGATGCCGTCGACCGAGTGGCTGAGTCGACGACACCGTTTGCCGGTATGCCCGCGGGAACGCGCGCGATCGAGTTGCCGGACACCGCGTTCGAGTCCTACTTTCTGCAAGTTTTCGGACGCCCCGAGTCGGCGACCGCGTGCGAGTGCGAGCGTTCCCAAGACGCGAATTTGGCCCAGAGTTTGCATTTGCTCAATAGCGAACAAATGCAAACAAAACTGAGCGAAGCGTCTGGACGAGCAGCCTCACTGGCGAGCGACGATGCAACCACGGACTTGGGCAAAGTCACCGTGCTGTATGAAATCTCGCTCAGCCGTAAGCCGACGGCTGATGAGTTGGCCATCGCGCTTGCGTACCTGGAAGGCCAAGACAAACGTCAAGCGTACGAAGATCTCATCTGGTCGTTGCTCAACGCCAAAGAATTCTTGTTCAATCACTAGCACAGCTGGATTGGTCGATCGATCTGGCAAGCCAAAGATTGACGCATCGCAGCGGAATGGCACATCCATTCTGGTGATTGGTCCGCGATGTGCTAATACTCGCCAGGATGCTCAACCATCGCACTCTAATTCGTGCTTTCGATTTCGTGTTATGGTTGTTTTTACCAGGTATTTTGCAAGTTTTCGGCATCACGGTCGCCAGCCATCGGGGCCCCCAGCCAAGACCAAGCCTGCAAATTTTTGCAGACTCAATGCACGTTCTTGCATTCCCGCCAACGCGATCCGGCTACCCACTCGTAAATATTAGTGCCATGACATCGATCTCGACAAAAATCTTTCTTCTGGCCTCGTTGTGTTTGGCGCTGCCCGCGTGTGACAAGATCAAGCAAAAGTACGAGGAGTATGCACCGAAGCAGGCTGCCGTAGGCTCGGACCCCGAGCACGCGGAAGATGGACACGCGGAAGATGAACACGCGGATGGCAGCCACGCGGACGTTGGTCATACGGATGGCAGTCACGCGGATGGGGCAACGGGCGAAGCGGGACATGATGATTCCCGACATGATGAATCCAGTCACGCCAGCGGTGGGCATCACGTGCACAAAGTTCTCGTGACAACTCCGCTCCGCAAGGACGTCGTCACCACCCAGCAATACGTTTGCCAAATTCACTCTTGGCGTCACATCCAAGTCCGCGCACTCGAAGGCGGCTATCTCGAAAAAATTACGGTCAAGGAGGGTCAAGCCGTGAAACAGGGCGACTTGCTCTTCAAGATCTTACCGACGCTTTACCAAGCTCGACTCGATGCCGATATCGCCGAAGCTCAACTCGCCCAAATTGAATTGGAGAACACTGAGCGGCTGTACCAACAAAAGATTGTCGCCCAGCCCGAGGTTGCATTGGCGAAGGCGAAATTGGCGAAGGTGCAAGCGAAGGTCACGTTGTCGAAAGCCGAGTTGGACTTCGCCAGTATCCGAGCACCCTTTGATGGCATCATCGACAAACAACATCAGCAACAGGGCAGCTTGATTTCGGAGGGCGACGAGTTGACGACGTTGTCCGACAACAGCACCATGTGGGTGTATTTTAATGTGCCCGAAGCCCGTTATTTGCAGTACCAAGCTAGCGTTGACAAGGATAACGTCAAAGTCGAATTGATGCTCGCCGACGGTAATAAGTTTCCACAAGTTGGCAAGATCGGCGCTATCGAAGCGGACTTCAACAACGAGACGGGAAATATCGCATTCCGAGGCGACTTCGCCAATCCGGATCGCTTGCTCCGTCACGGCCAAACCGGCACGGTGCGGCTCAGCCGCGTGGCCAAGGATGCAATCGTCATCCCGCAACGTGCGACTTACGAGATTTTGGCGAAAAAGTACGCCTACGTCGTCGACGAGAACGACATCGTTCACCAGCGTGAAATCGTGATCCAAAATGAATTGGATGACATCTACGTGATCAAGGAAGGGCTCGAAGTGACGGACAAAATTGTGCTCGAGGGGATCCGCCAAGTGCGTGATGGGGAAAGCGTTCAATACGACTTCCAAGCCCCCGAAGAAGTTCTGAGCCACCTCAAGTATCACGCGGAATAGGCGTCTCGATTCATGTTCGCAAAGATTCTGCACCGGCCAGCCTTGGCCATAGTCATCTCGTTGTTGATTTTGTTCATGGGCGGATTGGCGATTATCTCGCTGCCGATTTCCCAGTTTCCGACGGTGGCGCCGCCGAGCGTCGTCGTTGCGGTGTCGTACCCCGGCGCGAGCGCCAACGTGTTGGTGGACTCGGTGCTGGTGATCATGGAGCAGGCCATCAACGGCGTCCAAGACATGCGGTACATGATCTCGGACGCGACCAGTGCCGGGGAGGCGACGATCCAGATCATTTTCGAACCGGGCACGGATCCGAACGTGGCCGTTTTGAATGTGAACAATCGGATTCAAATGGTGAAGAGCAATCTTCCGCCAATCGTCGAGCGCGAGGGCATCGTCGTGATGCAAAACATGTCGAGCATGCTGATGTACGTGAACGTTTACAGCAAAGACAAGAACGTCGACCAAAACTTTCTCTACAACTACGCCAACGTTAATATCCTGCCGGAAATCAAGCGGATCCAGGGCGTGGGTCGAGCCAATATTCTCGGCAATCGCGCCTATGCGATGCGCGTCGAGCTCAACCTGGAACGGCTGCGAGCGTACAGCGTTTCGGCCGAGGACGTGATGACGTCGATCGCGGACCAGAGCATGATCGGTTCACCCGGGCGACTCGGCCAAGCGACGGGACGGACGTCGCAATCACTCGAGTACGTGTTGACGTGGGTGGGGCGTTACAACAAACCGGAGCAGTACGAAGAAATCATCTTGAAGTCGAACCCCGACGGCGAGATCTTGAGATTGAAGGACGTCGCCACCGTCACGCTGGGCTCATCATTCTATGACCTTTACTCCGATATCGACGGCGACCCTTCCGCCGCAATCGTGCTCAAACAAACGCCGGGTTCGAACGCGACCGAAGTGATTGCGGAGGTCAAGAAAAAGCTGGAGGAGATCAAGGAAGCGTCTTTTCCGCCGGGTATGGATTTCGAAGTCAGTTATGACGTTTCCAACTTTTTGGACGCTTCGATTGAGAAAGTGCTGCACACGTTGTTGGAAGCATTCGTCTTGGTTTCGCTCGTGGTTTATCTGTTTCTCGGCGATTTTCGCAGCACCCTGATCCCGACCTTGGCGGTACCGGTATCGCTCATCGGCGCCTTCTTTTTCATGCTGATGTTCGGCATGTCGATCAATCTAATCACGTTGTTCGCGTTGGTGTTAGCGATTGGCGTCGTGGTCGACGACGCGATTGTGGTGGTCGAAGCCGTCCATGAAAAAATGCACACCAAACACCTGGGGCCGTACCAGGCGACCCAAGAAGTCATGCACGAGATCAGCGGCGCGATCATTGCAATCACGATGGTGATGACAGCGGTGTTCATTCCCGTGACGTTCATGACGGGACCGGTCGGCGTTTTCTATCGCCAATTCGGACTGACCATGGCGATGGCGATTGTCTTGTCCGGCTTGGTGGCGCTCACGCTCACGCCCGTGCTCTGCGCGATGCTGCTCAAACCAATCGATCCGAACAAAAAACGCAGCCTCAGTCCGCTGGCGATCTTTTTGCGAATTGTCGACGGGGGGATCGTGAAGTTGACCGGCGGTTACGCTTGGATCTTGCGAGGGATCGTGACCCAACGATTGATCACCATGTTGATCATCACGGGATTTAGCGTTGGTATTTTTGTGGTCAACAATGTGCTGCCCACCGGATTCATTCCGCTCGAGGACCAGGGGATTATCTACGGGATCATTCAAACGCCACCCGGTTCGACGCTCGAGTACACGAACGCCAAAGCTCATGAGTTGCAAGCGATTTGCGAAGAGCTCGACGAGATCACCTCGGTCTCGTCGCTAGCCGGTTACGAAGTGCTCACCGAGGGTCGGGGCTCCAATGCGGGGACTTGTATCATCAACCTCAAGAATTGGTCCGATCGCAAACTCACCTCGAAACAGATCATTGAAGAGTTAGAGGAGAGGGGACGGGCGATCGCCAACGTCAATCTCGAGTTTTATGAACCACCCGCGGTGCCCGGCTTCGGTGCTGCCGGTGGATTTTCGTTGAACTTGCTGGATAAGACGAACAGCGGTAACTATGACTTGCTAGGTGAAGTCAAGGACACGTTCATGGATGCCTTGGGCAAACGCAAAGAACTGAAGGGTTTGTTCACGTTCTTTGCGAGCGACTATCCCCAGTATGAATTGGTGATCGACAATGACGCCGCGATGCAGAAGGGCGTTTCGATCGCCGACGCGATGGACAATCTCTCGATTGTTGTCGGTAGCACTTGGGAACAAGGCTTCGTCCGATTCGGTCAGTTCTTTAAGGTATACGTGCAAGCGGCTCCTGAATTCCGTCGCTACCCCGAAGATTTGGAGGACATGTTTGTCAAGAACGACAAGGGCGAGAATGTCCCGTACTCCGCGTTCTTGAAGCTCAA
>JBBSJZ010000473.1:0-5039 GCA_038256795.1 Pirellulales bacterium
CACGTTTACGTACACGGTCAAGGATTCCGGTATCAATGAAGACGCCAGCGGTACCCGCATCGCCAGTCCGTTAACGTCCGCTGCTCCAGCGACCGTGACGATCTTGGTTAAACCGATCAATGATGCTCCGAGTGCATTTGATCGTTCATTTACTTTGACCGAAGCACAAGAGTTCCTTGACGGCACCAATGTCAACGACCCAAATTCGATTTCAGAAGGCGTTGGCCAGAAGACGGTCCTGGCGTCACAGTTGCTCGGCAATGTTGCCGATGCCAACGGGTCCAAACCGGCCACGTTCCCAGGTGTCTACAGCGAGAGCGAGCAAGGCTTGCGTATCGCTGGGTTTGGCTTGCCCGGTGCGACGACGCCGTCGGTTCGCGCCGCAGACCTGGCCTACGATGCGAGCGGAAACGCCACTGCGATGCTCGTGAGCACCCATGGGAAATTGACGCTTTCGTTCACCAAGAATCCGGCGAACGCGGCTGATACGGGCGCACTTGCGAGTTTGGTTTACGAACCCAACATCGACTACAACAGCGCCAGCCCGTTTCCAGCGACCGATGAGTTCGTCTACTTCGTCGAGGATTTCGGCGAGATTACCGTTCCGAACGGTGGCTCGTTGCCCGGTGAATTGAGTACCTCGGTCGGCCATGGCAGCAAGTTCAGTGCTCCAGCGACCGTCGCCTTCAGCGTCACGCCCGTTAATGATGTACCCGTGTTCCCGGATTTTGGTGGTTCAGTCACGGTCGTCGAGGATCGCGAACTGGATAACTCACCGTTGACGGTGAACCTCTACGGTGGCACCGCCGTGATGATCTTCCCGGGCAGCGGATCGGCCGAGGATGAGAGCGCGACGCAGAGCGTTAGAGTTTTGCTGACTGAAGTGAACTCGCCAGCGAACATGTTCTCGGCGCCACCGACGCTCAGCGTCAACGGCACTTTAACGTTGCATCCGAATCCGGATGTATTCGGGATCGCCGTCTACACCGTCACTGTCACCGAAACCGCGCTCAACGGTTCCGCTCTCATCGGAGCAAAGAGCGTCGCCCGAAACTTGACGATCAACATCAATCCCGTCAACGACTTGCCCACGGCGCCGCCGCGGACGTTCACGCCGCCGGAAGCGATCGAAGCCGTTAATGAGACCGGTTTATTCGAGTTCGTTGCTGCTGATTTGCTTCGCAGCGGTCAAGCGGATGCTGCCCGTGCTGGCGATTTTACATCGACCCTAACGAGTTTGTACAACGAGTCCGAGCAAACGCTCCGCGTCGTCGCGTTCTCGGTTCCTGGTGCGTCCGACGTCGATGTAACTTCGCTCGCTTCCTCGAATTTCAGTGGCACGATTTCACGAACGACCGTGAACAACGCCACGCTTAGCTTCACTTTTGAAGACGGAGCATTTACTCGCGGGTCTTATCTGCCCGATCGTGACTACAACACTCTATCCCCCGCACCGTCGACAGCCAACGATTCCTTCGGCTACATCGTTTCGGACGATGGAAAAACCACCATTCCAGGATCGCTTGAGACCAATGGTTCGGTTGAAATTCGTGCGCTCGCGGAGGCACGATCGGCCGTGGGATTTGTTTCGGTACGCGTGCAAGCCGGGAACGATGCACCACAACTCGACGTCATTAGCTCGCTCGAATACTCCGAGCGAAACGATGACAGCATTATCGTCGTCGAACGGTTCGCAACCAATGTCCTGCCGGGTCCACAGACGGCTCGGGATGAACAAACGCAAACCGTTTCCATTACCTACAACCCATCGTTGTCGACAAATGTCGCAGGTTTATTCCGGTTGCCACCTGTTGTTGATGCGAATGGGAACTTGACGCTCTATCCCGCCACCAATGCTTTTGGCGACGCAACGGTTGTATTCGATGCGACTGATGCCGATCCATCGAATCCAAACTTTGTGCCACGAACCACGCGTGTCTCATTCACGCTGAGTGTGACGCCCGTCAATGATCCACCGTTCTTCGTGTCGGGTGGACCCGTGACCGTGGACGAGGGCATTGGTGCCTACGACCAGCCCTGGACGACCGTGTTTGCGGCTGGACCCGCCAACGAATCGCCACCTCAAACGGTTTCCTTCCGTGTCGAGACTCCCGTGGATAAGCAATCGTTATTCACCGTGCTGCCGACAATTGATCCAGATGGCAGTCTGATGTTTACGGCCGCGGACGATGCTAACGGTGTGGTCGATTTGCAAGTCACTGCTGTCGATTCGCTCGGTTTGGAATCTGCAACGGTGACGCTAAGATTGACGATCAATGACGTCAACGATTTGCCCATCGGAAACCCCGACACGATCGAAAGCATCGTCGTCAACGGCGTCAACCAAAAGGACGTCAACGAAGATAGCGTCGTCAAAGCTCAAGCGTCGCGATTCTTGGTCAACGACACCGATGCGGATTTGGCGTTCAATCCCGAGGAGAAATTGCGGTTGTTGCTCCAAACCACACCGGGAACGAGGCTGGGAGCTGCGGTGACCTACGATCCGCTCACCGATACCGTGTCCTACGATCCGCGTGTGAGTGCACAACTTCAGACACTCAAGCCAGGTGAAACCGCGATCGACACGTTCACCTATCAAGTCGTCGAAAGTGAAGGAGCGATTAGCGATCCGGTCGTCGTGTCGGTTCGCATCGAAGGTGTCAATGACGCGCCCACCGTGCTTGACGATTCGATCACGGTGAGTCGTACGCAAGCGACCGTCCTGGACATCCTCGCCAACGACTTTGACGTCGACGGCGCGATTGTTCCCACGTCGACCTTGATCACCCAGCAGCCGACGGGTGGAACCCTCAACTTCGAAGACGATGGCACGTTGACCTACACACCCCTACCCGGATTCACCGGGACGGATTCGTTCAAGTACACCGTCGGCGATAACCTCGGCCAGCAGAGTGAACAGGCAACCGTCGTGATCGCGGGCAACAACGCTCCGCTCAGTGGCACCGATAGTTTGACGGCTCGAAGCGGTACGGCGACTGACTTGAACGTGCTCGCCAATGATGCAACCTTCGGGGATGCAACGTTGGACCTCACCACGCTCACCGTGGTAACGCCACCGAGTGGCGGTACCGCAGTGCCTCAGACCGATGGAACGATTCGCTACACGTCACGTGCCGATTTCTTTGGTCCCGACTTCTTCGAGTACACGATCACGGATTCGCTCGGACGCACGAGTGCTCCGTCACGCGTTGACGTCGCGGTCACGGCTCGCGGGGCCCAAAACCCAGCGAATTTCCGTGACGTGGACGCCAGTGGTGTGGTCACGTCGCTTGACGCGCTGGCGATCATCAATCGTTTGAACCAGGCTGGAAATGTGCTCAGCATCCCGGTCGATCCGAACGAGCCGACGCCGCCGTATTACGATGTCAACGGCGACGGTCGCATCACAGCGGCGGATGCCCTCGAGGTCATCGTCGAAATTCAGCGACTCGATCGGATCAGGATAGCCGGTGGCGAGGGCGAGTTTTTGAGCACGGATCTTGCGAATCCCGCAGCGACGAATGTGCAAATCTCGTTCAATCCTGCTCCGATCACACCCAACACGATGGCCAAACGCGGCGAAGCGTGGGCCGATGTGCTGATGAGTTACGTGACCGAGGACGACGCTTCCGTCGATCCTGTGACCACGAGTGCGAGCGGCCAAGCGGATCTCGTCGACTTGATCGATTTGATCGCCGCGGGTGACGAAGAATCCGAGGATGAAGAATCGAGTGATGCACTGGATTCGTTGTTCGCAGAGTTCGAGCGATTTGTGTGAAGCCGGAGCGACGCTGCGTCAAGACAAGTGACTCGTTCCCAGCCATAGCCTGGGAACGAGATTTGGGACGCGGATTTCACGACTTCGATCGCCAAAACCGCTCATCTGCGAAACAGCGGCTGCGGCATTGATTTGTGCCGGTTGTGCGGATTTTGTGGATCGATGCCGTGTCGGGTGCCGATAGTCCTGGATGAACGTCCATGGTGCGCGCCTGCGGTAGTCAATCGACATGAGCTTATTCGGAACTATCCAGCAATCGGCGGGGGCGCTCCAGGCAGCCCAAGTTGGGCTGCAGGTCGTTGGCAACAACATTGCCAACGCGAACACACCGGGGTTCATTCGCGAGCAACTCGAGCAAACGCCTGCGGTTGCCTATCGCGAGGGCAATCTCATCAAGGGCCACGGTGTCCGGCCGACGGGCATCACGCAAGTGATCGACAAAGCGTTGGTTGAGCGGATGTATGCCGCCAAAAGCGCGCTTGCGGGATCCGAAGAATTGGCCAAGGCGTACGGTCAACTCGAAGAGCTCACCAACGACCTCGATGGTGGCGGGCTCAACGGTCAACTCACGCTGTTCAATAATTCGCTGCACGAGTTGTCGACCCAGCCTGGGGACGCGTCCCTGCGCGAATTTGTGATTCTGCAAGGCGAGTCGCTGGCCCAGGGCATTCAAGCGTCACGCTCCGCCACGATCGATCGCCAGGTTAGTTGGAACAACGATCTGCAAGACATCGCGGTCCAAATCAACCGGCTGACCCAGCGGATTGCTAAGCTCAACGTCTCGATCGCCACCATCGAAGGTGGCGGGATATCGCAAAGTGATGCCACCGGACTACGTGACCAACGTTACCTCGATCTCGAGGAACTGGCGAGCTTTGTCGAGATCAATGTCCAGGAACAGGAAAGCGGCACGGTCGCCGTGTTCGTCGGCGGCGACTACTTGATCAGCAACGGGCTCAGCCGCGATGTGTATTCCGCGTACAGCGAGAAAGCTGGCGGTTACGAAGTTCGCATCCAGCAAACCGACTCGCCGCTGCAAGCTAAAACCGGCAAACTCGGCGCCACGCTGCAAGCTCGTAATTCGGTCTTCGGCGACTACTTGTCCAGCCTCGACAGCATGGCCTCGGCATTGATCCGCAGCGTCAACGAAGTTCACTCGCAAGGCCAAGGCCGCCAAGGTTTCGACTCCGTCGTCTCGACCGCGGGCTCATCCCCGCGGGTTCCGCTCAAGGATGCGGAACTCTCGTTCGAGCCTAAGAAC
>JBBSJZ010000474.1:0-5033 GCA_038256795.1 Pirellulales bacterium
CTGCTCACGAATTGAACATCGACGGGCAATAACGCTTGCCGCACTTCCGCCGGCTGCGAACGCCGCAAATCACCTTCACCGACTTGGATCACCGACGCGACCGGGACGACTTCGCCACGTCCATCGGTGCGTGTCAGCCCCCATTCACTGATACCCGGTTTCATCAATTCATCCAAATTCGCTTGATCCTCGAGCACGAGTTCCAGTGGATCGATCGTGACCGCCGAAATTGGTGACTGCCCACCGCCATCGGACGCGAGCGGCTGAGCGGCAAAGCTCATCGGAATCCGCGGAGCTTCGTCGGTCGCTGGCAAATACGATGCTTCGGGCAAGTAGTTCTCGCTGGGCAACAATCGCATCGACGTCTCATCTACGAACCGACGCGTCGGTGGCGCCGCACCGCTCCAGAGCGTCGCATTCGTTTGCAACATGAAGACAACGAACGTCGGGTCACCGGGCCAGTTGGTCCACTTGCCATCGAGTCCCGTCAATACGGTGACCACGCGACCACGGCCGGATTCATGCATCGTCACCAACGGCTTGCCATCGCGACGGCGGAGAACTTCGAGAACTCGCGGCGCCGAAGATTCGGCATTATCCACTCCAGCGGCGACATCGGTTTGCGGCGACTCATCCGCGTCCAGCAACGTCCACGACTGGGTCAAGCCAACGAGTGAGAAGACGCCGTCACCGGCACTTCGAATCGGTTCAAGTAGGGGGCTATCGTCACCGAACACCACGTCGGGTGTCGAGGTTGACGACGCGTCAACAAGCTCTTCGGCGGGACCGAGGCTGGCCGGCAATAACTCTCGATCGGACTTGAGCAGCGTGCTGTTGTAACCACCGCGGTCGATCGTCGAACCCAAGAACCAAGCCAGGCCACCACCACGCCGCACGTATTGGTCCAGCGCCTCCGCCGCGTTCTCACCAATCTCAGCCACATCCATCAGATAGATGGCCCGATAAACGGATAATGTTTCGACGGTCGCCCCACGCAAGAACGTCGGTGGTTGATACTCCGGGATCGCGCCAATCCGCACTTGGCTGCCTGGATTCAACACCGAAGCGATATGATAATAACCGCGTTGGTCAGTATCGCCATCAATGATCAGCACCTTCTCGACATCCGACAGCGGCAACGTGCAGACTCGCGTGTTATCGATCGACAAGCAATCATCCGGCAACGAGACTTCGATCGCGTGCGTTCCCTTTTCCGTCACAAAGACTTGAAACGTTTTCGTGACTTCCTCGCCTGCGCCGAGTGACTCGATCAGCATGGCAGGAAGCGTTTCGATTTCGCCGCTAAATTGTCGCGTCGGATCCGGCGTCGCCAACGTTTGCGGATAGCGAATCACTCGGCTCGATACCGAGACGTTCTTGACCGCCGCGTCACCATAATTCTTCACCTTGGCACTGATGACCACTGGCACCCCCGCGACCCACACATCGGGTGACGGACTGAGATCCGTGACCGCCAAATTCGCAGTCGGTGTCGCCGCACAATCGATCATGCGAATTTGAGTCGCATCTGCGGAAAGCTTGCGTAGTGATTCCGCCATTCGATCGGGCGCACCCCAATCGCGGGAACGAAAATCGCTGGCCACGTACAGGTATTGCGTGTCGGCTTGTGCCGATCGCAAGAGTTCACTCGCCAGGTCAATCGCCGGCACCAAGTCGGTGCGAATCGGTGACGCCGTCGTCGCCATCAAGCGACTGATCAACCTCGCATCGCTGGTAATCGTTTGAGCCGCGAGATCCGCCGCAGCGTCGCCGGAGTCGCTCCCGCCGCGAACGACGAGGGCTGCACGACTGGATCGCATCACCGTCAATTGGTGATTGCCATCCTCGCTCGCCAATCGACGGGTCAAATCCGCGATCGCCCGTAAAGCTCGTGAGTAAGCCGTCTCGTCCGATTCGCCGCCAGGTACCGCCGACGTATCGCCCATTGAGGCGCTGTCGTCGAGCACAATGACGTGATGAGTCGTTCGTCCTCCGAGGGCGCCGAGTAATTTGCCGCCGCCGGTCCAACCACAAAGCATCGCGATCAGCAGCGCGGCTACCGCGAGACGCGACAACAGCAGCAAAATCTGTCGGAGCCGAATCCATTTTTTCTGCTTGCGATAACTCGCCAGTAGAAAATCCATCGCCGCCCACTGCTGGCGACGATGGCGCAGCATGTTGATCAAGTGAACCAAAAGTGGCACACCGACAAACAAGAATCCGAGCGTCAATGCGGGGTAGAGAAACAAAGGTTTGATTCGTTGTTTTGAGGTTCGAGTTGTTCAATTTTGCTCATCGCAACGACAGGCAAAACAGGGTGTCGGTGCTGACCGTTTAACTCTTCCTCACCGTTTCAACTTGGGGAGGGATTGGCGAACCGATAGAAACTTAGCGAGCACCGCGTCGAGCGGATCACTCGTGCGGACTTGCATGTAATCGATGGACAATCGACCGCAAGCACGTCGCGTATCGTCAAGGAACGCCGCGAGAGCTTCAAGGTAGCCTTCGCGGAGTGCTCGTGGGTTGCAGTTAAGAAAATCATCGTTCTCCAGTCCTTCGAAGCGAGTCGCGCCGTCGAAGCTAAAATCCAGCTCATCATCGTGCAGGACATGAAACAACGCCACGTCATGCCCACGCTGGCGCAACACCCGCAAACCCTCGATCAGCGAATCGACACCGAGCAAGTCGGAGATGATCACCACCATCCCACGGCGGGGAATCGTCGGTGCGATTTCACGAGTGACGCGGGCCAAGTCGGTGCGACCATCCGCGCCCACTCGATCGAGTGCCGCGAGCATTCGGCTGAGTTGATTCTGGCTGCTTTTCGCAGGCAACTTATCTCGCAACTCGGTGTCGAACGTGTACAACCCGCAAGCGTCTTTTTGGCGGATGGCGAGGTAACCGAGCGACGCCGCGATCGACGCGGAATAATCGAACTTGTTCGACTCGCCGTTGCCGTACGCCATGCTGTGCGATCGGTCGACGAGCAAATGCAAGCGAAGATTGGTTTCTTCTTCGTATTGCTTGATGACGAGCTTGTCTTGGCGACCGTACACTTTCCAATCGATGTGCCGAATCTCGTCACCGGTGGTGTATTGCCGGTGCTGTAGAAATTCGATCGATTGGCCAAAGTAGGGACTGCGGTGCATCCCCGACAGGAAGCCCTCGACGACTCGGCGAGCGGTTAATTCCAGGCGACGAATGCGCCCGGTAACCTCAGGACGCAAATATTTTTTGGAATCGGGCATCACGTGACAACTCGTCCTCGGTCGTGGGTGTAGCGGCGATAATCCGCTTGATCACATCGTCGCTGCTGATGCCGTCGCTTTCGGCGGCAAAGTTCACCACCATCCGGTGCCTCAGAACCGGACCAGCAAGGAATTGGATGTCCTCGATTTGGACATGGAACCGGCCTTCGAGCAACGCCCGTGCCTTCCCGCCGAGAATCAAGAACTGCACGGCCCGTGGTCCCGCGCCCCAGCCGACGAGTTCGTCGACGAAGTCTGGCACACCCTGGCTGCCCACGCGAGTTTGCCGCACCAGCGACAATGCGTACCGCACCACATGGTCGCTGACGGGAACCTGGCGAACGAGTTGTTGCAAACGCAGGATCTCGTCGGCTCCGAGCACCGCTTGAACTTCGCTGACCACAGTCCCCGTCGTCCGCCGAGCGACCTCAAATTCTTCATCGAATGTTGGGTAGTCAACGAAAATCTTGAACATGAACCGATCCTGCTGCGCCTCCGGCAACGGGTAGGTGCCTTCTTGTTCAATCGGGTTCTGAGTCGCCAAGACAAAGAACGGATCGGGCAGCACGTGACGGATTCGACCGACCGTGACTTGGCGTTCCTGCATCGCTTCGAGCAGCGACGCTTGAGTCTTGGGCGGCGTGCGATTGATTTCGTCAGCCAGAACAATGTTGGCGAACAACGGCCCCTGCATGAATCGCATGTCGCGGTGACCCGTCGCCCGGTCCTCCTCGATGATCTCAGTGCCCGTCACGTCGGCCGGCATCAGATCCGGTGTAAATTGAATGCGGCTGAAGGACAAATCGAGCGTCTTGGCCAGCGTGCTGATCATCAGCGTCTTTGCCAACCCAGGTACTCCCTCGAGCAGACAGTGGCCACGGGAAAACAGACAGATCATGATCTCGTCGATGACCTGTTCCTGGCCGACAATGATCTTACCCAGTTGGTCGACAATTCGTTGGCGAGCATCGTGCAAACGCGTCGCGTCAGCTCCGTCGAGCGAAAACGCACCGCCCGCGGCTTGGGAATGAACGTCGGCATTTTCGGACATGCAAAATCCTGTCGGTATGAAAGCAGCAAATCAGCCCCTCGGCGAGGTATCCTAGAATAGCAGCAACTGCTCGGAAAGTCGCCCAGCCACTGGAGCGAGAACCACGATGGGATTCAGTCCGTTAACTATATCGGCAGCGATTGTTCGCTAGCTGCCACCCTGCGTCTCATTCCTCACGAAGCAGTGACGGGAGCGGGTATCCATGAATCTGCTGCTTACCTCAAAATGAGTCACCGCCGAGTTTTTTCTTCCTACGAACCGACCGGAGCGATTATGCGTTTCCTAGTTTTTCTGCTCGCGGTGCATTCGCCGCTGGCGGCGGGTGAGTTTCCTGTCGACGATTCCGCGTCACTGGCTGCAGCCGTCCGAGACTCGAAACCGGGCGACGTGATCGTGCTGGGTGACGGCAGCTATCGCGATCTAAAAATCGTTTTGACCGGACAAGGAACCCAGGCCACTCCGATTACCCTGCGTGCCGCCCATCCCGGCCAAGCCATACTGACTGGGCACAGTACGCTCAACGTGGGTGGCGACTACTGGGTCGTCGATGGACTCAATTTTCGAAATCCAGACTCTCAGATATCGGATCTGATCCAGTTTCGCCGGGACTCGAAACACGTCGCCAATTTCTGTCGCTTGACCAACTGCCGCGTCACTCATTCGAACGACGCAGGCGTTTCAGAGCGAGACGACTCACCCGAATGCCGCTGGGTCGGTCTCCATGGTCTCGGTCA
>JBBSJZ010000475.1:0-5032 GCA_038256795.1 Pirellulales bacterium
AGCGACTGGGCGATGAAGGCGTCGACCGGGTGGGATTGGGACGTTTCGAGAAACGGCGGATCGACGATCACGATCGGCTGCAGCGACCACAGCTCACTCTTGAGCTGCTCGTCGATGTCGTCCGGGCTGGCGTCCATCTGGCCGGGCCAGAGGGCACCTTCAGCGATCCATCGTTCCAATAACTCCGTCTCTTGTCCGTTGAGCAACTCGCCATCGGGTGGCATTCGCAGCTCGGAGTCGGCCGCGCGCACGACATGAAGCAGAAAACTTGATGCTGGATTTCCCGGAACGATCGTCGCCTCGCCATGGTCGCCACCACGAAGCATCATGCCGCGTCGATCGAGACGCAATCCCGATTCCTGTCGGTCTGGGCCGTGGCATTGGACACAGTGGGCCGCCAATATCGGCTCGACTTGTATCGCGAAATCGACCGCATCGGCGCCGACCCGCGGGGCTGCCCCGAGAAGCAGCAATAGCGCGAGGCAACAGCGAGTGATTCGTCTACCATTCATCCGGACTGGCCTGTCGGTATTAATCGTTGGAACTTTTAATCTGAGGCAAAGCTGATGATAAGCGGTCCCAGGTCACTTGTGACGCTTTTACTCTGACAATCCACGCCGGCTGCGCAGACGCATCACCATCGCGGTATAGGCCGTCGCGATGAGCAGGCCACTGAATGCAAAGTAGCCAAACACCCGCCCCCAGTTGCCTGGCGTGACGACGCCGTTCTCAGGATTTACCGCCAAGTTCTCATCGAGCGGCAGCGAAAATAACGCCGAGAACGGACTCGTGAATTGGAACTGGCGAATCGATTCCAACGTCGCGTCGGGCACCTCGAGAATCTGGGCCAACGCCACGACCGCCGGCGGAGCGGCATACAGCAAAAGTAACGTGATGTACGTCATCATCAGCGCCATCGCCGTTCGCTTTTGAAACAACGAACACGTCAGTGCGATCACCGCGCTCACCAGGCACACGACGAGGATGACGGCCATCATTCCCAGCACGCTCGCCCAATTCGAGTAGAACAAGTCGTTGAGCACCAGCGTCAAACCCAGCGGCAGTGCTACGAATCCCGTCAGCACCGCTGAGACGCGGAAGCCGACGAGAAACTTGCCGAGCAGAATTTGCATGGGCGTCAGTGGCGTCGTGAGCAACAAGTCCAATGTCTCTCGCTCGCGCTCGCTCGTCATACTTCCCGCCAAAAACACGGGGCCGACGAGCATATTGAACACGATCACGTAAACACTGAACCATGGGGCGTGATGCAGTTTCCAAAAAAGGAACACGCCCATCAATGGGATCGCCAGGAACATACTGATTTGGATCACCAACCGCAGCATCAAGGTGCCTTGGCTGAATATCTCGCTGTGCAATTCCTTGTCGTAAACCGGATTCGCACCATCCGGCATCAATGATTTTTTCTTGGACGGCGCAAAGAGACGATCGGGAAATTGATCGGGGTTGATCACGAGCCCGATCGCTTCTTCAGACTCACGTTGCAAATCGATGACTTCCTTACCTTCGCTGCCCACGTCCGGCGGATAGAGCATCCGTCCGGCCGCGTTGGCACACATCAAAATCACCGCCGATAGACCAAATGCGGGCCACACCAGCAGCGCGATTTTGAGCCGCAACTCGCCGTCACTGGCGAGCCCCTGCCACACCAAAATTGCCCCGAGAACGAGCGGTAGGATGACCAGGTAGCTGACCACGAGCGAGCTACTCGTGCGACCGAAGTAGCTACTCGCGAGCATCCCAATTGCCCCGAACAAGAGCACGGAAACACCCAGCCCCAAGTACGCCGCGAGCACTTCGTAAATACTCACACCGCCGAGCGGTAAACACAACACAATGATCGGTAGCGAAGCGATGATCAAAATGACGAGGTGCGTGAGCGACGCGACCATCTTACCGAGAATGATTGCGGCCGGTCTGAGCGGGCTCGCCAGCAGCATCTCGTACGTGCCACGCTCCTTTTCACCCGTGATCGCTCCCGCCGCAAAACTGGGGGCGATCAACGAGGCGATGACGTACTGGCCCAAGAAAAATAAATCCACCAGTTTGCGTGCCGAGGGCGGATTGGTCGTCAGGTCCAATCTCGCGTCACTCGGCCATGCGGCGAGTACGACGATCGCGAGTAGAATCTGGTACACGGCCAACAACACGAACGCTCGCGACGTTCGCAAGTTGACGAGCAACTCTCGCTGCAGCACCGGGTTCTCAAAGATGTACATCGCCGCGTTCGTTGTTCCGAGTCGGACCGGCGTGATCGCCGACCATCAAGCCGAGGTTGACGCGGCTGTTGGCGAGGAAGGTGAACTGGATGTTGGTGAGCCCGACGCGGCCCAGCGTCGCTTTGGATTCTTCGAGGTTTCGCATCCGACCCTCGGGTGTCAGCAAATCGAACTTGAGCGCCTCGACGGACTCGCACAAATTCGGCTTCGCGGGACCACGGAATAAGTCGATGACGATGAGCTTGCCACCGGGCTTGAGTGCCGCGATGCCGCGTCGCAGCAGTTGTTCGCCGGACACGTCATCGAGCGCATGCAGCCGCTGGGCAATGAGCACGAAGTCGAACGAGTGATCTTCCGGAAGTGCCGCCGTGAGCGGGTCACCGATGATCGTCGTGAATCGATCCGTGAGTTCGATCGACGACGCCGTCGTTTGCGCGGCGCCGATCGCTGCGGGGTCATCGACAAATACGAGCTGCATCGCCGGGTGAGCGTACGCGAGCGCACAACTCCACACGCCGCTGCCGCACCCCAAATCCAACAGTTTGATCGATTCCGCTTCGATGCTCGCAATGTCCAAGATCTCCGCTGCCTGCATCGCCGCGGGCGTATGGATCCACTGGGTCGCCGCCACGCTGTCGAAGTGTCGCTTGAGCTGTGGGGCCGAGGCGTTGCCGCGAAGGTCGTCGCTCAATCCCGACCAATACGCATCGCCAAGATCGGTGTCGTATTGGCAAAGCAGTCTCGCAGCGGAGGATAACGCGTAATCTTCGCCGTAGCGTTCGACGATGCCGGTGGCGAGCAGCGCGTCGAGCAAAAGCAGCGTGGAGGACGGTTTGAGCTTGAGTGACTCACAAAGCTGGCCAGCCGTGTGCTGGCCGATGCCGAGTTGACTCAAAATGCCAATTTCACGAGCCGCTCGGAGGAGATGCGAGACCGCATTGATTTGCATCAATTCGTGGTACTGGTCGAGCGTCCGTTCTTGGGCTGACATCGTGTGATTCTCACTCGCCGGGCTGGTCCTTGCTTCACGTCAAGTCACCATGCTAACCACTCTCGCGTGGTTTTGAGAACCTGCTGTGAGCGTTTACCGCGATGAGCTGGGAAAACCCTACAAATCCAGGGGTCGGATCCAAATGTTGCGGTAACGCACCGGGCTGCCGTGGTCTTGCAGTGCGATCGGTTCGGCTGGGACGTCGCCCCGATATTTAA
Source organism: Pirellulales bacterium (assembly GCA_038256795.1). Lineage (GTDB taxonomy): Bacteria > Planctomycetota > Planctomycetia > Pirellulales > Pirellulaceae > JBBSJZ01. Next base: position 3,447 of record JBBSJZ010000475.1, read on the forward strand.
CAAGCGATCGCCCGGTCGGTCCGCTGTAGGCGCGGCGATGATGCAGCAACACGCCGTTGTGGATCAGTGTCAAGTACGCGGGTTCGGCGAGTGATCCGTCGTCCTTGTACTTGGGTGCTTCGAAGATGATGTCATAAACTTGCCACTGGCCCGGTTCGCGCGTCGCATTCACCATCGGCGGGTATTGGCCGTACATTGAACCGGCATAGCCGTCGGCGTACGTACGATTATTGAACGAGTCGAGCACTTGCACCTCGAATACTTGCATGATCTTGATGCCGCTGTTGCCGCGGTTCTGGCTGTCGCCTCGGACCTTGGCGGGGGACTGCCACTCAATGTGCAATTGGCAACTGCCGAACGAATCGATCGTCCGCATCGTTCCCGTCCGCGGCACGACCTCAAAGTATCCGTCCTCGACTTTCCACTGCGGCACGCGCAGATCTTCGGGGCCTTCGCTGCCGATTTGAGCCCAGTTGGAAAGATCTTCGCCATCGAAGAGCACGATCGCGTCACTCGGTGCGGTGCCGGGCTTGTCGTAGGTGCTCAATTCCCCGGGCGTCACGCGGACGGGCTTGGGCCGACGCGAATCGTGAACCCGCCAGGGTTGTCCGGGGATCATCTCCGTGCTGGTGCTGCCGAAGTTCGGTAGCCGGGCCGGCTCGGTGGGCTGCACGACCGGGACCGTTACCGACTCGGGTTTCGTCTCGCCGTCAGCAACCTTGGCTTCACCCATCTGCTCCGCGTCATCCTTCTTCCTAGCGTCGTCCTCTTTAGCGTCGCCCTCTTTAGCGGCGTCCTTCTTCGATTCGAGATTCTCAGCATCGGGTTTTGTCGTGGAGTCGGAACTCACGTCCGGTTTATCGGCCGGCGTAGGCGTGTCTTGCGGGGCAGCCGTTACCGTTTTTTCGTCGGCTGAGGGCTCCGCCTTCGTGTCCGGTTCCGCAGTTGCCGAAGCTTCGGGGTCCGCTGCTACGGGTGCGGGGTCCGTTGCGGGCGACGGCTCCCCGTCTGGCACCGACGGGGCGGCGGGCGAGTTGGCCTCTTGGGCTTGGGCGAGGCTCGCATGAGTGAGGATTACCATGCAAGCGACAACGAGCATGAAACTCCGGGGCTGAGTCAGTTTGGTCATATCGAGATTACAAGCGGAGGGGACGGGCATCAGCGAATGAACTCATTCTAGTCACGCGGCGGGGATCATGCGTGTGCCTCGAAAAAACTCGGCTGTGGCGAGGTCTGGCCGAGCCGAATTGAATTGGGGGTTGGGGAGGCGATGCCCGGCGTGTTAAAGTTCCAGCCTTGAAACGGCGTGATTTTTTCACTGCCCCGCTCCTCCTTTCGGCCCATCCCCCACCGATGACAGTTGACACCTATTCCGTGTGCCCGTGCGGCAGCGGCAAGAAAATCAAGTTTTGCAAGTGTAAGGATTCGGTCGGCGAACTGGATCGCGTCCTCAAGATGGTCGAGGGCGGCCAAGTCGTTCCGGCACTGGATCGATTGTCCAAGATTTTGACCGAGCACCCCGACGCAGCCTGGGCGTTGGCGATCCGCGGCCGATTGCTGTTGGATTTGCGAGAATACGATTCACT
>JBBSJZ010000476.1:0-5024 GCA_038256795.1 Pirellulales bacterium
AGCGAACATCCCGTCGGCAACCGAAAACCGAGAGTTCACCCACGAGAAATCAAGCGCCGCCCCAAACCATACAAGTTCATGAATCGTCCCCGTCACGCCGCTCGAAGATCAGCAGCGTGAATAACTTACGGCTTAACCGCGCGGCATTCACACCTGGCCTCGCTTGAAAGTGATCTCATGATCGTATTGCGAATCGCACTTCTTAGTTTCTTCTCATTCGCCTTGCTCGGTGTCGCCGGTTGTGGTGGTGAAGACACCAAAGTGATCGAACCCGGTCAAGACTATCAACTCACCGAGCAGGAAGCGGCGAACAAAGCGGCAGAAGAAGAAATGATGAAGAGCGGTCGCTAAGAGACGCTGTTGTCTCATCCCCCATCGGTGCACCATTATCGTTAGTTTCCTTCCTTCCAAAGTTGTATCATGTCCATGCAAATGCGTTCACGAACGACCGGATTCACGTTAGTCGAATTGCTGGTGGTCATCGCGATCATCGGTGTCTTGGTGGGGCTGCTGTTACCTGCCGTCCAGGCGGCTCGCGAGGCAGCACGGCGGATGAGTTGCAGTAACAACTTCAAGCAAATCGGTTTGGGATTGCACAACTATCACTCGGCGTTCGATCGCTTGCCGACACAGATGGGAGGCACCAAAACCAACACAACGGGCCAGGATTGGTATCGGCCGACGGACGAGGCGAACCAGTTGTCGTTAGGTTGGCTCGTCGGTTTGCTGCCGTTCGTTGAGCAGCAGGCTTTGTGGGAGCAGATCAGCAATCCGAGCACCGTCAACCTGGCGGCACCCGGTACCGTTCGTAATCCGCCCTGGCCCGCGATGGGCCCGACGATTACCGACGAGAACAACTTGCATGGCAGCGGCGTGAACACTCGCAATACGGCCTACGCGCCATGGATGACGGAGATCGCGACACTGCGTTGCCCGAGTGATCCCGGCACTGGGTTACCCGCGATGGGACGGACCAATTATGCCGGCTGTCTAGGTGATGCGAGCTCGTTCCACGCCGATGGTGCCTTCACGCGACACATGATCCCCGACGCTAACCGAGCGCAGCAAATGCGAGCTTCGGGCCGAGGCTTTTTCGTGACGCGTTAATCGACCGCCTTCCGCGATGTTCTCGATGGATTGTCGAACACGATTGCTGCGGGTGAAATCGCGACGGACTTGGGTGACCGAGACAAGCGAACTCATGCAAGGGCGCTCATTGGCTTCGGTCCCGCGAGCGATAATCCGCTCTTTTGTCGTGCGAACGTCGACCAAACACGGCCTCGATTTTGGGCAACCGGCGTCACGCAATTGGCCGCTGCCAATCAAGGACGTGGTTTCCGATGGGCAAGTGGCACGGCGACTTACACGAGCATGAACACGATTCTGCCACCGAACACTGAACTGTGCGTGACATTCTTTGATACCGGACAAGGTATGTTGTCCGCCAGCAGCCGGCACCAAGGCGGTGTTCACGTGCTGATGGGCGACGGGGCCGTGAAGTTCATCACCGACTCAATCGAAGCCGGAAATTCTTCAGCTCGCACTGTCCAACTCAGCGGTACCGGTACAAGTTCACCGGGCTCGATCAAGCCCTTCGGACTGTGGGGCTCGCTCGGCACCAAGGCATCAAGCGAAGTGATCAGCGAATCGTTCTAAGGCGAGCCAAATTCTATCTCAGCTGAATCGAGCACGGCCCAGAAAATATCGCAGTTCGGTCGCCGAATTGATTGTGCTGCGCGAGCAACGATCGATCGCATGCTCTCCTGACACGGTAAAACCCAACAGCCAAATTGCGAACGGCTAAATCCGACGCGTTTCGATCGTCGCGTTATGCAATCTGAACCCTTTGGCAGTCTGTGCCAGACGCCGGAGGTATTTTGACATCGCCCTTCGCGGTGGTAAATCGATTGTGAGTGCAAACCTGCGTCGCCACGTACGCCAAAGTGCGAAGTGTTCAGAGACTACGACGGCTACTTCTGGAAATATTGATTAAATACCACGGGTGGCCGTCGATTAGTTGCGTCTGCTTTCTTCACGCTGTAGACTTTCGTGGGTGTTGGCGTGACACTCGCCAGGGTGGTCTCGGTTGGTCGTTTTAGTCAAAAAAGGAATTGCATGTCTGCCCGGACAATTTTTTTGGCAGCCCAGTTTGGCAATTCGGTCGACGATGCACTTTCGCATCCGGGCGAACGACTGATCACTGCGTGCGAATGGCCGGCAATTGGCAACCACTTGGGGCTGACGACTCGCGAATTGGAAGTCATCGTCCTTTTATTCCACAGTAATACTGTCGAGACGATCTCGCGAAAATTGACCATCAAGCCGCGCACGGTCCGGCAGTACGTGGAACAGGTACACGTCAAGCTAAAATTAACGGATCGAATCGAACTCATCTTGCGCGTCATCGAAGCCCGTGATGCCATTCGTGAGGCGGTAGAAAAAGGACTGCGGGGAAATCGGCTTCTACCAGTCTGTGAGACAGAGCGAGTAGTGCGGACCTCTGTCCGTCGCAGCACGATCGCACGCCGGCATCACACCTCCCATCTGGGCAGCTGACGACGAACGATTGATCCAGCATTCTCAGTGCGGGGTTGCTGCGCCCGTCATTGAAATGCAAGCGGGCCGTCGGCTTAGTGGCGATTTCAATTCTAATGCACAATTACCAACCCGAAGCGTGAGCGAGGACCGGAATCTAGCTCCTCGCTTACGCGTCGGGTTAGTAAATCGACAGCCCGCAATCGGTGATCTTCGCGACGAGTGAAGCGATCGCGAATTGTTTTTCCGCGTTCCCTGCGACCAAAAACGCGGTCGATGGATGCTCTGTTCCGTCATCTTCATTGTCGCAAGCACGTCCACACGCCTGTTGACGTCGAACCATTGGTCGAACGTCACCGGCCATTCGTTGCTCGGCACAACGTCATGTGAACGCGTGTTCATCGGCAAAAGATCCGAGAGACAATGGATTTGGCGTGACTTAGGTTCAGGGCACTCCCTATGAGTGCAATCATCCCCCCAACCGCTGATAGGCCCTGCCATGTCGATGACGTCCCTCCTATCGTCACTGAAACAATCCCGTCAACGCCGCGCCCGCAAGGCCAATCGCCGTACCAATCAGCGCGCGTTCAACCGCAGAATATTGATGGAGTCGCTGGAGGAACGACGGCTGCTGGCGGCAGTCACGACCGATCTGCTGGACTACGCACCGGGCTCCACGGCCGTCATCGTCGGCACCGGATTCGATACTGGCGAGACCGTCGAGTTGCAGGTTCTGCACAACGACGGCACGTCGAATAACGGCGGCGGCCACAAGACTTGGCAAGTGACTGACGGCTCGGTGAATGACCTTGACGGCCTGCTCGATGGCAACATCCAAACCACCTGGTACGTCAATCCCGATGACTCGGCGAACTCGTCGTTCGAATTGACCGCGACAGGGTTGGGTTCTGGTTTGGTAGCGACAACCGAGTTTACGGATAGTCACTTTCGTGGCGGCGGGTTGTCCTGGGAGACCTTAAGCGGCAACACGGTCGAGTTCAGCCTTGAGCAAACTTGGCGACGCAGCGCCTTTGGCGCTCCGAATGTTGGATCCGTAGTCAATGCTGTGGGCACGCTGAATTTCGGTGCCGGGCAGGGCTCATCGAATATCAACATCGTCGTCCAATCCATTAATCTTGGGCAGGACTCATTCACTGGCACGGCAACAATTACTAAGTCCTATTCATCATCCGGTGCCTTCACGGCCTTCTTTGAAAGTTGTTGCCGTATTTCACCGAGTTCTGGGCTACAGAACAACACCGATGGTTCCTTTCGGATGGAGAGTGTCGTCACACCCGGCATCGCTAACGATCCTCCCAAAACAAGTGTCCCAGCACTTGTCTCAGTTTCCGACAATCACATTGTCCAATTTCCTATCCCTGCCTTTGACCCCAATGGCGACACCATCAGCTTTCGGCTTGCCACTAGTGCAGAAGCCGGCTCCGGATTTACACAACCGCCCGGAATGACCATTGATCCGACAACCGGGATAGTCACGTGGGATATCCGTAATTCGGTGCTAAATACATCACCCGGTCAACTTTGGTCGGCTCAAGTGATGGTGACGGACTCGAATGGGGCGAAGGTACCTGCGGATTTCATGCTGCAAATTGCCTCGGCGACGAATTTGGCGCCGGTTTTTGATGTGATCCCGACCACACTTACCGCAGTCGCTGGAGTTCCGCTGACGTTCTCCGTCCAGGCTTATGACCCTGATTCGGGCACACCGGTAACTTTGCAAGCCTTGACACCACCGACAGGGATGACCTTTACGGCGCAGTCTCCAACAAATGGGTCAACAACCAGCGATTCGAGACTGGGAGCCGCGTGGACGCCGCCCATCTCGGCTGCAGGATCATCATTCGTTCTGAATTTCATCGCCACCGATAGCCTGGGAGTTTCCACTTTTCGGGGGATCAACGTCAACGTCGTCAACCAGTCTGCCGTCGCAATCAATGATGGCACATACACGGTAAATGAGGACAACGTTCTGTCGGTGACCGCGGCAAGCGGAGTGCTCGCGAACGACAGCGACCCGGATATTGGAAATCTGAGTGATGCTGATAACGACGGTGTGCCGGACTACCTGGACGCCAACCCGAACAATGCCAGCATTTCGACGAATATTGGCAAGAATGGCTTGATCGCCCTCATCAATACACAGGTGGCAAATGGGACCGTTGCGCTCAGCAAGGACGGTTCCTTTACTTACACGCCTACGGCTAACTTTGCCGGAACGGACAGTTTTACCTACTTTGCGAATGATGGATTTAGCAACTCTTCTCCGGCAACGGTCTCGATCACGGTCAACGGTGTCAACGATGCCCCCGTGATCGACCTGGACGGTGATGATGAGACGGGCATCGACTGGGAAAACACATTCACCGAAGGCCTGGGTGCTGTGTCGATCGCTGATGCGGATGCCACGGTGACGGATATCGACGGCGGCTTGGTCGGCAGCTCTTTCTCAGGATGCGGGGAGCTCTAAG
>JBBSJZ010000477.1:0-5007 GCA_038256795.1 Pirellulales bacterium
AAGCCAAATCGGTCCGACGCCCATTGCGTGAGGTTCTGGCCGTTGCGGTTGCCTTGTTGGCTGAAATAGGTGTGGAGCGGATCATAGTTCCAGTTGGAATTTCGTTGTCCATAATTTACCCACGGCATGTAGCGAGTGCGGTAATTGTCTCCGTAATAGTTGCCGTAATAGTAGTTTCGCTGCTGCGGTCCCACAAACAGGTGGACAAGCAACGCCAAATTGGTGTTCACAACATAGCGTGGACGATAACTGTAAGAGGACTGGCGATAGATCGGTTGCGTGTAATGCACGGGCGTGAAGATGACGCCACGATACGTCGGTTCGTAATCCCAGTACCCTTGGCGGTAAATGCATCCCCGCGGAGTCCAAATGTAAGTGGCCGGTGTCCACACCCAATCTTCTTGCTGTGGTGCCCACATGCCCGGACGCCAAGCGTAGTTGTCAGATTCATAGACCCACGAGCCGGGGATGTAGAATTGTTCAACGGACGGAGCGGGTGACGAGGGCCCAGTCTCGAGTGACTCGGGAGGTGGTGGTAAGTAAGCGATTTCTTGCTCATTGGTGTCCGCCCAAAAGCCGATGATTCGCTGGAATTGACCATCGACGGGTGTCCAATAGCCGGCAACCCATTCCTTGTTTGGCGGTAGATCACGCCACAAACCGCTGATCCATACGAAATCATCAATTTCGTCATCGAAGGACCAATATCCCGCGATCCAGTGCACGTTGTTGCCCTGGGGTTGGAACTCCGGACGAATTTCCCGAATCGGACCTGGCGGCTCTTTCGCGACCAGTTCGCTCGCCTCAGGATTGGCGTTGTAGGGGGTCGCGAACGCCTCGTGCAGCGGACCTCGCGTCATGTACTCTACACCTTCATAGGCTTCGTCCTCCGAGTCCACATCGTCAACTGCTGAGGACTCTTGTATCGCATCAAACTCACGTTCGACAGCAGATCGGGGTGATGGCTGCTGGGCGTCCGAGGCCGGCGTTGCAAGTGGCGTGAGCAGCATCGCTCCGCCTAGACAAAGCCTGAAGCGTTTTATGTTCAATTTCATGTTCTTTTCTTACTGCAATTTGTTCGGCGAGAGACCAACATCGATCACTCTGCCCAGCCACAGGATGGGAGATACTCATCCGGTAACAAGGCAAAAGGTGTGCCAAACAGAACTATGAAGTAACTCCCCCTCACTCAGCGGAGTTGAACAAACTGCTAAAAAAGGGCAGGCGAGTGCGAAACACGCACGCTTGCACTAAATCAGTCGTTGTACGGAAATTGCGCAGCTTGAGCGAAAAATCTCGCAGCTTGAGCGAAAAGTGGACAAGAGCTGAGGATGAAGGCACTGGCTTCCGACCTGACGCAGAGGCGGGGACGCTACTGACCGAGGACCGCCATGATTTAGGCAACGCACTGGAGCGGGGAAAAACAAGCGGAGTCCCACCCAGCACATCGACCCCGCGCGCACCTCATGCCTTTGCAGGTGCTGACTCAGGAATCCACCAGACGGGGACCTACGCACTCGTGCTCATCGATGCGAACACGCTGCTCACAAGCCATTTCCAGCTCGATTTGAACTGACCAGCGACCGTCCGCGTCGCCGCTGATGATCCAGTGCGGTTGGACGCAAACGCTTTGATGCACGAGCTCGAAACCGCCTTCACTTTGGCTCACTGTTTCGATCGGGAACGCCCAGAGGTTACTCGGTCGATCGAAGTTCAGATTCACATCGATCCCCAGCCAACGATCCGACAACGACAATCCACTGGTTTGCGAAAGGTCGATGGATTGACCGAGTTGACCGAGACGATTGCCGTTGGCATCGGTAAAGTATCGATCGTCGGCGCCCGAGGGTAAGCCAGCGAAATTCATTTCGATCGCGAAGTGAAGCGGACTGTCCGACGGTAAATTCTCGAGCAAGTAGGCGATCGTCATGCGATTGCTGCCGGCCATCAACGTCACCGCCTTGGTGATCGAAATCGGAATGCCCCAAGCGTTGCCGTCGCGGCACATTTGGACTTGCACGCGGTCGGCACCCCGGCGCAGTTTGGTCTCGAACGGCAACTCGACAAAGTCGCCACGCTCGAGGGCTTCGCCGCGTGCGACACTTTCGAGCGTCGCATCAAGATCATAGAAGTGGTCCATCAAACTCTTGCGAGCGAAGCGATCGTATTGCAATCGTTGATCGAGATCTTTCTGTTTGAAGACCACGCGATCGTGGATGCTGGATACGTTTGCCCCGCCATGGCTCGGACCGGCGAGCACATTGCGATGGTAGCTCTCAGGCCGACGCTGCATGGTGGCGAGCAAATTGTGTGAGATGTCACGAACATCAAGCTCGTACATCCGCCCCCCCAGCCCCGGCGCGAACCAAGCACAGAGTTGGTCGTTGCTCAGTCGGATCTCTTGCATCGAATCGAAGTTGTAATCGTCCGCCGTAGCCTCGACGTAGGTCTCCGCGTCGCTCGTCGCCAGTGCCCGGTCCAACAACGTGTCCGCTTGAATCAAGTGACTGTAGATGGCATTGCGCAAGTGCGGTAGGTAGATGCCACCGAACGCGCCGTGCCAATACGGACAATTGCATTGGCCTCGGTACAAATGATCACGAATGGCGGCGAGTTCGCCGGTGTCGACGCCGGCTCGCTCGGCGAGCGTCAACCGTCGGCTGACGTTCATCATCCGCGCGTACATTTCATCAGCCTCGGCGTACTTAATTTTAAAGTTCCGCCAGTAACCACCGCGGACAAACTGTTTCAACTCAGACCACTGCGGGTGATCTTCCATCGAGTGGTACAAGTCGTCGTAGGTCGCTTGGGCTTCGCCGGGAAGCGACCATTCGGTCATTTCACGGTAGCTGCAATCGGGTAAGTAAACCTTGCCGACCGGTGCCGTGCGGCGAACGGCTTCGCCGAGCGTGACGGTGTGCAGCCACTCTTGGTTCGCCACGAGCGCGTCGAAGAACGATCGCAACCAGCCGCGTTGGTACACGTGCACCTTGGTATCCGGCCAAGTTCCGAACTTTTCGCCGTCATCGCCGAAGGTGAGGATCGCGCCAGGCGATTGGTCAGCGATTTGCCGACAGTAATCAATCGTGTCCTTCACGGGACTGAACGGGATTGTGTAGCGAAGTTGCTCCGAGCCGGGGAAGATCCGAATCACGCGGCCATCATCTTCGCTGAGGAAGTATCCGGTCAAATCGGAGTCGGGAAGTCCGGCGGCGCGGAAGTGAAAATCATCGAGGACGGTGTAGGAGATACCCGCGTCGACCACGTCGCTAATCAGCCCCGATTCCCAAACGCGTTCGGGAGTCCACATGCCGGCGGGACGAGCGCCGAGGTTGCGCTCGAGCCAATGGCTGTAGGAAAGGATTTGGCCGACGCGGTCCTTTCGCGGCAGCATTGTGAGGATCGGCTCGTATTGGGGCCCGCCAACGATTTCAATGCGACCGGCGCTGACCAACATCCGCAAGCGATCGAGGTACTCGGGGTGCCGCTCGGCCAACCACATCATCAGCGGGCCGGAGGTGTGCAGCGAAATATGCAGCGGCTCGTAGGACTCGAACACATCCAAGAACGGCAGGTAGCTGTCCTGGTATGCCTGTTCAAAAACACCATCGAAATTGCCGATGGGTTGGTGATTGTGCAGAACCAGACAGAGATGAACGCTTGAAGTCATGGCGTCAGCAGAGCTTTGCGAGGATGGAAATGAGCGGTTGCCAATCCGCACCCATCCGATCAACGGGCGCGCATCCGGTACGAGAGGTTATCGGCCGATACAGCCGTTACAGTCCACTCGATTCCGGGCGGCTAAAGCGTGAAACGCGGGTCCTCACGCTCAGCACAGGATCGGTACTGTTGGGCGGCGTTTTCCGGCAGCACCGGATTGATCATGGTGCGGCTGCTCCACTCGAATCCCGCGACGCGGGTCAATCGAGGGAAAATATCGATCGACCAATGCAATGCGTCCGCGTCGCCACGGACGCCCGGCGGACGCGTGTGCAGCAAGCAGTTGTAGGAAACGCCGGGATGCAGCCGTTCGACCCAGGCGACGGCACGCTTGAACAAGCGAGCCACGTTCTCGAGTTTGGAGTCGTCAAGATCCTCGAAGCAGTCCAGGTGCTGAGTACTTGTTAATCGCATCAGCATCGGTAAACGGCTCGCGAAAGGGCAGTACGCAACCAGATCATCGGCGTGGTAGACGAGCCGCGATTTGTCTCGCAATTCCGCCCGCAAAATATCGCACTGCATGCAGCAACCGGTTTGCGCGTGATGCCGTAGCAGGTTATCGCAAATCGACCGCACGGAGCCGGGCAATTGGTTCGTCGCGATCAATTGGCTGTGACTGTGCTGGAGCGACGCACCCGCGTCACCACCGACGTTCTTGAAGACACTGATGTAACTAATCGACGGTTGTTCTCGCCAGAACCGAATGCGATCGCGGTACGCCAACAAGACCAACGTCGCTTCCGTCAAATCCAACTGAGTGAACGATCGAACATGATCGGGTGACTCGATGACGACCTCGTGACCGCCGGTGACGAGGGCACGGCGGAACAGGTTCCCAGTCGCTTCATGCCGCGACATGGCACCGGCAGGGTCGCCACGTTGTGTCGATCCCGCTTGGGTCGATCCCGCTTGGGTCGATCCCACTTCACTCACCGGAACGACGGCGGGAAACAGATTGGGGACGACACGGACGGACCACTCTTGGCACTTCGCTCGTGGAGCCAACTTGATTTGGGCACCGGCCCAGGTCTCGTACTCGCCTTCACACTGCCCCGGAAGTCCGATCCAAACCGAATTCGGTGTGAGCGATTCTTGACCACGACAAAACGGACATTCGACTTCGACGCTGGGCTGGACCGGATCGTCTTTGAATTCGTTAGGTCGGGCGCCACGGTTCGGGGCGAAGAGGGTCCAATCGCCAGTAATCGGGTCGCGTCGGGACTCCGAACGACTCGTCGCGTGGGGTGCGATCGATTCACTCGCTGAAGCGGGTCCGCGAGCGGGAGG
>JBBSJZ010000478.1:0-4974 GCA_038256795.1 Pirellulales bacterium
AAGACCAGCCACGTCATCATTCCCACACTAATTGCGGCCAAGACCGCACTGGCCAGCAGCGGTGGAAATGTCGCCGTCATCGGTTTCAGCGTTGCAATTAGCGGTAGCACCGTGGCATAGACCGCGATCCAAACCACCACAAACATTTTGTACTTCGGTGGTGCTTCAGTGGCCCCGCCCGGATCAGGCGATCCGAACCACGTTTCAAAGCCGGTCAGGTGCTGAATTTCCGCAGGCTGTTGTTGAAACGGTTCCAGGTGCGAAACTTTCTCTTGCCGCTCTTTCGAGTCGTACCAACGTCGCATGTTGTCGACTGTGTCGAAACGCGTGATCACACGATAATGCGGCTGGCCATTCGATTCCGGCTTCAGCACGATTGAGCCTTGGTGACCAGCGAACGACATCGAAGTCCGAATCAAGTCACCAATCGCTTGCTCCCATTCGCGCTCTTTGCCTGCCGCCGGAAACGCAGTCGCAAAGATCGTCGCGCGAGATGCCTGGTCGCTTCTTCTCTCCATAATTAAATAAGTCTCTGGGCGTGCGGGTAGCTCATGATGATTGGTGAATGTGTGGCTGCGGCTCTTGGTCCGTCGAGGAAATACAGGCCTTGTCCGAATCGGTTTTCAACCAACGTCATGAACGCCCCACGAAAAACTGGTGCGTCGCTTGATGGCCCGTGAGAAACCACCGTTCACTTGGCGAAACTGTGAGTACTTGGAATGGTACAGCAATGCCAACGATCGCGTGGTGATCCAAAGCACGCGATCGTAAGTTGTGCGAATCGGTGAACGCGTTTCCGAGTTGACCGGTAAGCCGTGGAGAACGCTAGCATTTCAAAACGTCGGCGAACTCGGCCACTTCATGGCTCGACTTGGCGATGGAAGAAGACGCACAAGAAGCTGACGCATGAAAGTTCATCCAGATTGGTCGCAATCGACGATTGCCGCCACGGTTGGCTGTATCGTGTCTATTCGCCACAAGAAAGTCGAAGGTATCTTTTGAGCGAGTTTTACTGGGACATCGGCCCACCATACGGCACCGCTAGCGTCTGCTAGTACTGGTTCCGCGTCTACCGCCTGGGAGACCACTGCACCGCAGGCTCCTGCGTGCCGAATTGAGGACAGGGAGGCGGGAGCCTCCAATACAGTGCGTTTCCAGGCAGCAGCCCGGGAACGAGGGGCGAACCCGTTGGCGACGAGTGTGGTTTTGCTCGTCAGGAATCCCGACCAACCCGTTGCAAAAAATCCGATGACCGATGACTTGGGCATCGTGAAGATCGACGGCATTAAATTCACGGCGTTTGTGAACGATGGTGAGTTCGGCGTTTGCCGTCGCAATTGGCCACTATCCGGCTGCGATTAACTGCCTACACTTTTCAATTCGACATTCCATTTCGATTGGTTATCGGTAAGTAAGTAAACGCATGGTCTATCTGTGGTTGTTGCTCGGGCTTTTCGTCCTGGTGGTGGGAGCTGAGCTGCTGGTGCGGGGAGCGGTTTCGCTTGCGGAACTGGCTCGGATTTCACCTTTGGTCATTGGGTTGACGGTCGTTGCGTTCGGAACGAGCGCCCCGGAACTTGCCGTGTCATCCATCTCGAGCCTGAAGGGGGACTCCGCGATTGCACTCGGCAATGTGGTCGGAAGCAACATTTTTAACGTGCTGTTTATTTTAGGCCTTTCAGCTTTGATCGTGCCACTGTCGGTTTCGTCTCAGTTGGTAAAGCTGGATGTCCCCATCATGATCATTGCTTCGATTGCGGCGGCAATGGCCGCCGCAAACGGTTCGATCAGTCGTTTTGAAGGTGTGATCTTCCTGCTATGTGCCGTGATTTATACCGCGTGGTTGATTCGTACGGGACGAAAGGAAACTGCCAACGACGAGTCTGAGTCGACGAATTCCGTCGCGGGAAAGCCGATCGCTGTCTCACGATTTGTCACCGCTTCCGTCAATATTGGACTCATAGTCGGCGGATTGGTGCTGCTGGTTTGGGGAGCCAAGTTGTTGGTGGATTCGGCAACCACGATTGCGCGTGGTTTCGGTGTCAGCGACATGGTGATTGGGCTGACGATTGTCGCGGCGGGAACTTCCTTGCCTGAACTGGCAACATCGATTGTTGCCGCGTTGAAGGGACAACGTGATATCGCGGTCGGGAACGTCGTCGGCAGCAACGTGTTCAACCTGCTGGTGGTCTTGTCAACGGCTTCCGTTTTATCGTCATCGGGCGTACCGGTCCCACAATCCGTCTTGTCTTTTGACGTGGCGTTCATGGTTGGTGTGGCAATTCTCTGCTGGCCCATCTTTCTCACCCAAGCGGTTGTATCACGCTGGGAAGGTGCGTTGATGCTAGTGTTGTACGTCGCCTACACCGGGCTACTGATTGCTGATTCGGTGCAATTGAGTTGGGCGACAACCGGTAAATCAGCGTTGGTCTTCGCTGTGCTGCCGCTTGTCATTGCCATCGTCATTGTGATCGCTTGGCTGCAAAGACAACGGCACTTCGGCACGCAGGGCAGTGCGGACGAATGAGCGTTGACGCATGGGTAACGTCGGCCATCGTTGCAGCCCTCTTCATGGGTCTTTTCAAAGACGTCGCTTCCTCTGATGTCATGTTTGTTGGTGCGACAACGTTGCTCGCGGCGCTGGGGATCATATCGCATGAGGAAGCGTTTGCGGAATTCAGTGATTCAGGCAGGTTGAAGGTCGCAGTCTTATTCATCGCCGTCGCGGGACTTCGCGAAACTGGCATGTTGACTCAAGTCGGTCACCGGGTGATCGAGCGTGGCTGTCGAGCGTGATATTCCTCGCGTTCATGGTGATGATGATCTCAGGATGGCTTCCCGTTGTCGTCGCCTCGGCCATGGCGGCGGTCGCCATGTTCGCGACTCGAAGTGATTACACGCAATGCCGCCGCCGTTTTGTTGCTTCTGTTTTGTGTCGTGACGGTTCGACTTGACGACGTTGACGCTCATCCGTCTGGGATCGTAATCGCACTTGGCGCATCGGCCAGCTTAATGACACCCATCAGTTACCACATCAATAGGATGATCTACGGCGCCGGCGGATACCGATTCGGGCACCTTGTTTGGATTGGACCACCGCTGAACATCGTGTTGGGAATGGTCGCAATTTTTTCAATTCCGTACTTTGGGCTGTCATAGCGTCTAGCTTGCCAACGTCCAAAATTTTGCCTTTTAAGAAAAAGTCGTTTAACTTTGAAACCAATCGCGAAAAACTCTGTAGGTCTGGACGACCTTCACGCAGCAGAAGCCGATTTTCGGCGAGATCACCCCTGGATTTGGGGCGGAACACTGGTGGGGCCGTTGCTGGTGAGTGGCTTTGCGTTGCTGGCGTTATTCTATTTTGCGGGCTGGGAATTTGCGTCACGCTTGGTGACAAACACGCTTCTCGCCCTGTGGCTCGTCGGACGTTTTATCATCCTTTCGGGAGCCGAAGGCGGAGTGAATGATTTTGAAGGAGCATTGTCAGCGTTCCAGTTATTTTTGCTGATGAGTTACTTGGATACGATGACTGCGCTGGTCCTGGCGTTCCACATCGGGTTTCTATTTCGGTTGCCGTTGATTGGACCTCGCGTCGCCGCGTTGGTCACCGATGGGCACTTCATTCTCGATGCCCAGCCATGGATGCGGCGTGCGACGTTTTTTGGATTGATCGCGTTCGTCGGATTTCCATTGGCAGCAACGGGAAGCGTGGGCGGCTCGATCTTTGGTCGCTTGCTGGGACTGTCTCGATTCGCCACGTTTTTTTGCATTTGCATCGGCAGCCTCATTGGCAACGGATTGATGTATTGGTTTGCCGACATCATTGATCCTTGGATTGACAAGGATAGTTGGCTTGTTCGCTTTGGTGGTGTTGCCGCCATTCTGTTGATCGTCGTCATGCTGGAACGTCGCTATCGAACACTCCGCGACCGATTCGCGAAGGCGAATGATGAGCGGGAGTGGGAGCGGTAGTGGTCCATCCGGGTTTATCGTGGATAGAGTTCCAGGCCACCGCAGTAGAAATAGATCGCTGTCTTGAAGTTTTCGCGGTTGCGGTAGCCTCCGAAGCGATGCTTGATTGACGTGATTTTGCTCTTCATTCCTTCGGCCACCGCATTCGTGAGTCCGTGCGTGCAGTAGCTAACAACATTGACGAGTCGGTCTCGAATCGTCTTTGCAACTTTCTTCAGAGGAGTCAGCTTGGTATGGATAACTCGCCTGTACCAGTCCTTGAAAAACGCAGTTGCCGAATCCGCGTTGTCATGATGCCACAAATCTCGAAGCATCTCTTTGTACGGCGATGCCCTGCCCGTTTCGAGCTCCTGCGAATAGATCGCCTCGAAACGTTCTCGCTGGGCATCCGTCAAGTTCTCTTGTCCAGTGCACCGCTCGAAGAGCATGGTGAATCGACTCCCTTTCTCGGCTCAGGTTATCGTGGCATTCTTGACGCCGTGAGCTGGGCATTTGACGCGTGGTGGCTCGGCAATCAAAACCGTCTTGAATTGGCACGAATGCAGGTGTCTCCAACGACGCTCGTCGGCATGGTCATGAATCGGGCATTCGCTGCCACACTCGCAGCAGAGGAACTTGGCAACGCGTGGATATTCAACGCGAACGCGGATCTTTTGTGCTTCAGGGTCAAGCTGCACATCGGCCACGGTCCAGGGCGACGAAAGCCCGAGTATCTATTGGTTACGTTCTTTTTCGTGCGCGGCGAGTCTCCTTGCTGGACAATCATAATGAATCCACGACAAACCCGGATGGACCGCAAAAAGGTCTCGAATCTTGGTTTTAAATGGACGGATTCTCCTCTCTAACGAAGATGGAGCAGCGACGAATGGCACTGCCGCTTTCTGCGTAAGGACTTACGACTCACGCGGCGACTCTCAGTTCGGCCTTGAACTCGCTTCGCGGTTGAGTCATTAGCTTGAGTACTTTCGGACGGCGTTTATTCGCTCGGGGCTCGATGCGATC
>JBBSJZ010000479.1:0-4972 GCA_038256795.1 Pirellulales bacterium
AAACCAGTTGCGCGCCTTGACCAAACGCGAAGGTGAAGCGGCGCGCGAAAATCCGTTTCCCATTCAAATGCCCGAACGTGGCGTGCTGGAAGTGAAAGGCGCCAGCGAAGATGTCGATGTGCCGATCCGCATTCAACCGCTGTTGGCCACCCAGCTCGCCGCGAGCGGACTAGATACCCTGTACCGTGACCTTGAGATGCCGCTCATCGAAGTGCTCGCGGAGATGGAGTTCAACGGTATCCGGGTCGATGCCAGTCATCTCGGCCGCATGAGCGCCGCCTTCACGACTGAGATCGATCGGCTCCGTGAAGAGATTCATCTTCTCGCCGGCGAGTCGTTCAATATCGACAGCCCGAAACAGCTCGGCGACGTGATGTTCAATCGGCTCGGCTTGCCCGTGATCAAACGCAGCAAGACGGGACCGAGCACCGACGCGGACGTGCTCAGCCAATTGGCGGTCACGCACGAAATGCCCGCGAAGGTGATCGAGTATCGGCAAGCCACCAAGCTCAAGAACACGTACATCGATGCGTTACCGCAATTGATTTGCAAACGAACGGGACGGATCCACACCTCGTTCCGTCAAGACGTCGCGGCAACGGGGCGATTGAGCAGCACCGATCCGAATTTGCAAAACATCCCGATTCGAACGCAGCAGGGCCGAGCAATCCGCGGCGCGTTCACTGCGGGCGAGCCCGGATGGTTGCTGCTCGGCGCCGATTACTCGCAAATTGAATTGCGAGTGCTCGCGCATTATTGTGGTGATCCGGCGCTGCTGGCGGCGTACCGCGACGATGCCGACATCCACACCCGCGTGGCGGCGGAGGTCAACGGGATCGCTGAAGCGGAAGTCACGGGTGACATGCGGCGGATTGCCAAGACGATCAATTTCGGCATTGTCTATGGCCAAAGCCCGTTCGGGCTGGCCAAAACGCTCGGCATTTCCAAGGACCAAGCCCGCGACTACATCGAGCTTTACTTCGAACGCTATGCCGGTGTCCAGGACTTCATGTTGCAAACGCTGATGGATTGTCGCCGCGATGGTTATGTCACCACGATGCTCGGCCGCCGCCGCGAGGTGCAGGGCGTTCGCGATATATCCAAGCTCGAACCCGCCAAGCGTCGCAGCTTGACGGAAGCTGAGCGGATTGCGATCAATACGCCGATCCAGGGCTCGGCGGCGGACTTAATCAAGCTCGCAATGCTCGCCGTCCACCGCCGCTTAGCCGAGAGCGGCTTGCAGGCTCGATTGCTGCTGCAAATTCACGATGAGCTGCTTTTCGAAGTCGCCCCGTCGGACGCCGCAGCCCTGGAATCACTCGTTCGTGAAGCCATGACGGGCGTGATCGAATTGGCCGTCCCGCTCAAGGTCGACGTCGCCATCGGCACCACCTGGGCGGATACGTAATCCCCTCAAACGTGCATCCGTGAACGGCTTTGACGCTGGCCACCGGCACTTTGCTCAACAGGTTTCCTCCAATGATGCCGGCGGATAGCGCCGAAACCGCTCACCGAGGCCGTCGCACCGTTTCGACTCTGCAATCCCGGCGAAACTTTGGTTTCTCGATGGGGTTAGAATTGAGTACAATGAGGCTTCCCCCTCCCCACCTCCTGCCCTTTCGGACCGTCGGATCCATGCGTTCAGATTTCAACTCAAGCGAGATCGCCATGACACTCAACCGCTGTGCCCCCTGCCGCCGCCCCGTTTCGGCGCGATGCCGGGCGCGCCGAGCCCACCAGCGGCGCGGCTTCACGTTGCTCGAATTGCTGCTCGTGTTGTCGATTCTCGTCGTCATTGGCGGGATCGCGGTCGTTAATTTTGGGACCGCTCAAACCGACGCGAACATCAATGCGACGAAGACGCAATTGACGTCGCTCAAAAACGGAATTGAGATGTACAAGATCAAGTTCAATGGATTGCCGGAAACTCTCGATGCGCTCAAGGACGGACCGAGTGACGCGGCCAAGAAGGCTCGTTGGACGGGTCCGATCATGAACGAAATCCCGGGAGATGCATGGACCAACGCGATCGTCTACAGCGTCAATGGGAATACGTTCGAGCTCCGCAGCGGCGGACCGGACGGCCAGGTCAATACCCAGGATGACATTGTCGAGGAAGGTTGATCGCTACCGTGCGTCACGCAACCGCCTTCACGCTGTTCGAACTCCTGCTGACGCTCGCGGTGTTGTCCGTCATCATTTCCGTGGCGATTCCGCAAACGATGGCGTTGCTGGGTGACCGACGTCTGATTCGCGGGGGAAACCAACTGCAGGTCGAGTTGACCCAATTGCGCGTCGACGCGATGCGAGAAGGACGGGTGATGATGCTCGAAGCACAAATCAACGGCGGCGCCC
The DNA here is from genome assembly GCA_038256795.1 of Pirellulales bacterium. GTDB lineage: Bacteria > Planctomycetota > Planctomycetia > Pirellulales > Pirellulaceae > JBBSJZ01. Next base: position 2,356 of record JBBSJZ010000479.1, read on the forward strand.
TGCGCGTTCGTCCCTTCTCGTCGTACTCCGACGCGACTGAATCGTCCGAGTCCACCGGAATGCCCTCGGCGCTGCTCACCGGTGCCACCCAAGCGATCGTGACCGCGATGCCGGAACCCAGTCCAGACGCTGGGCGGATGATCGAGCTTCCCGAGGACGTCACCGTCGAATCCATCTTGGTCGTTTCATCGCTGCGGGGCGCTCAGGTGACCCAGGAAGCATCTCTCCAGCAACCGGCGGATGCTGTCGCAATTCCCCCGGATGAGACATCGTCCGCCGCCGAATTCATGGGCGAGTGGAGTCCACCGATGCTGTTCTATCCCGACGGCACGACGAGCACCGCCGCGATCGCGATCGTGCATCCCGTCGTCGGTCGACTCGTCGTCCGCATCCGCGGCATCACCGGCGATGTCACGGCGGGTGAGGTGACTGCGGGGGATGCTGCCGTGGGCCAAGTCGCGGGAGTCGTGCCGTGATGCGAAAGAAAACGCGGCTGGGTTTCTCGTTGTTGGAAATCCTACTCTCGCTGGCAATCCTCGGCGGAGCTCTCGCCGTGCTCAGCCAGATTGCGGGCACGGGTGGGGACGCGGCCCGCGAAGCTCGGGATCTAGTGATGGCTCGCATCATTTGCCAATCGAAGCTTTCCGAAATGCTGCTGACGCGGACCGTCCCGACGAGCGTTGTCTCGATGCCGGTAACAAGCATCGATAGCGAATCGCTCACCGAGTTTGTGTACAGCATTCAGGTGCAACCCGGGCAACTGCAGGGAATACTTGCCGTTCGCGTCCAAGTCGACGCGGTGAACCCGGGTGGCGGCGTGCCGCTCGTGTCGTTCTCGCTCGATCGCTGGATGGTCGATCCGACACTCGACCTCGAGGGCGCGGAGGCTGAAGAGTTGGCGGCACAAGAAGCCGCAGCCGGTGAGAGCGAAGCGACGGAGTCGGAGTCAACGCCATGATGCGACGTGATGGTTTTACGCTCCTCGAAGTACTGCTGACGTTGGCCATGTCCGTCGTGCTGATGTTGATCATCGGCAATGCACTGTCGTTTTACGCCAGTGATTTGAATGTTCGCAATCTGGAAGTGCGGCAAGTCCAGGTGGCCTCAGCGGTGCTGCAGATGATCGAAGACGACTTGCGGGCGACGCTGCACGGTGAGCCTATCGATACCGCCGCACTGGCATCGATGTTGGAATCCCTAGGCTCAGATGCCGGTGGTGGTGGCGCGGTGCCTGACGAGGACGAGGATCTGTCGGCCGCTGGAATTGAGGGGACCGAGGCGGACACTGAAGCACCGCCCGCCGACTTGACGACCGGCTCGGCGGCGTTGCAGTCGCCGGGGCTAATCGGCAACCAGTCGCAAATTCAAGTCGATGTCAGCCGGTTGCCGCGACTCGAAGAATACATTGTCATGCTCGATGGCACGACGAGCGATATCGAGGATATCCCCAGTGATCTCAAAACGGTGACCTATTACGTTCAAAGCTCGGGCATGACCGGTGGCGTCGCGGATCCGCTCACCCAGCCCGATACCGCAACTGCGGGGCTCGGGGCGGCACCCGGCGGACTGGTTCGACGCAGCCTGGATCGCTTCGCCACGGTGTATGCCGTGGACACTGGCGTGCAAATGACGCTGAATCAAACGGGCGAGTTACTCGCACCCGAAGTCGTCGCGATCGAGTTCTCTTACTGGGACGGCTCGATTTGGCAATTGCAATGGAATAGTGACGAGATGGGCGAATTGCCCCAAGCCGTCCAAGTGCAAATTGCCGTGGTCGATTCGGCTGAGACGGCGGCCTCGATGAGCGATCCCGGGTCACTGGCCACCAACCCCGTTCAACCGAGACTGTTCACGCACGTCATTCGCTTGCCGCTGGCTCGCCCGATCGATACCAGCATCGATACCACAACAGGAGCCGCGTTATGACTGCGAGGCGTGCTCGGCCCAAGCGTCATGAATCAAGTCGCTCACGACAGCGCGGTGGATTCTTTTTGGTGCTGGTGTTGATCGTCATCGTCATCGCGACGTTGTCGGTGTACTCGTTCACGGACCTGATGATCGCCCAGGATGATTCGGCGCATTTGGCGGGTGATTTGGTTCAAGCTCGTGTGAACACCGAGTCCGCGATCGAAGCGATGCGGATCGTGCTGTCACAACCGCCCGACGCCCGCGAGGACATGGGCGGTGTGTACAGCAACCCGTCACTGTTTCAAGCGATCACGGTTTCAACCGGCACCGACGACGCGACTCCCTCCAACTATACGGTGATCGCACCCGGTATTACGGCGACGGGACAGGCCGGTGGCATTCGCTTCGGGTTACAAGACGAATCGGCGAGATTGAACATCAACACGCTCATCGTGCTCGAAGAAAACTCGGCGCTGTTGATGCCCGCGATGGCGCTGACGAGCGGTGAAGTGAGCGAAGAACTGGCGACCGAGTCGCTGCCGGTATCGCTCCTGATGGCGCTGCCGGGGATGACCGAAGACGTTGCCGATGCAATTTTGGACTGGCTCGATGCCGACGAGGAGTCGCGTCCGTTCGGTGCCGAGAGCGATTACTACTTGACGATGGCGACGCCGTACGCGCCCGCCAACGGCCCGCTGCACAGCGTCGA
>JBBSJZ010000480.1:0-4959 GCA_038256795.1 Pirellulales bacterium
CGAGGCCCCAGGGCCGCCCCATCGTCACCCGGAATCCCCGAAGGATTGGCGTAGTGGCCAGTGAACAAACGGTACATGGTCGCGCCGAGATTGTAGATGTCGGTTTTCTCGTTGACGATCTTCTCGGTGGCCTGCTCCGGGGCCATGTACTGGGGCGTGCCCTGGACGCGTTGTTTGTCCTGTCCTTTGATCCATGCGGTACCAAAGTCGATCACTTTGACTTCGCCGGCTCGGGACAGCATGATGTTTCCGGGTTTCAGGTCACGATGCAAATAGCCGCGATTGTGCGCGTAGTGAATGGCTTGACAAACATCAAAAACTCGTCGAACCAATCGTTTGAGCGTCGAATCATCAAACGCCTCTTTTTTTGATTTGACTGACTCGTGAAATCGCTGAATGTGTTTTGCAAGGTTGTCGCCCTTGATCAAACGCATCGCGTAGTACGGACGTCCATCGGCCCCGGTTCCGAATCCGTAGACCGGTACGATGCCCGGATGTTCTAACCTTCCCGTCACTTCGGCTTCTTGAACAAACTTGGTGCGGAATCCTAGATCGTCGGCGCAATCGCCGCGGATCTCTTTCAAGGCCACTTCGCGATTAAGTTCGCAATCTCTCGCAACCGACACGACTCCCAGTCCGCCACGATCAAGTGGCCGACAGATTTCGTAGCGCTGCTTCGCGGATCCCGTTTCGCGAATCGATGGTACTTCCGTCACATAGTTCATCACTTTCACTTTCGCGATGCTATGTTGAATTTGACTATCGGCAAGCTGTTCTAATTCTTCCCGAACAGATGCGGATGTTTTGAGCGACTGCAGGCTGGCATCAAGATCGCCGCCTCGCAACAAGACATGATGCGCGGCAAGTTTTTGTAATAGAAAAAGGGAATCTTGCTTGAACGCGTCTTGCGAAAGCAGGATCTCGTCGAGCGAACGCGATCGATCGGACATCCAGATGCCAAATGCGGCAATCAATTGTTGCTTGGTGATAAAATCATTTTGAAGTGCAATCAATCCAAACAAAAGATGTTCATCGGCTGTCATGACGACTGATCATTTCATCGATTAGGAATTACTTGCTCGACAACTTCCACACGCCATCGAAATGACGGGAAGAACCGTCCATCTCTTCAAGCACGCGGGCCAGCAGTTTCCGACTGGGAAAATCATCGGGATATTGAGGCATTATTTCACCGATACAGCGGGCTGACTCGTGGAACCGAGAACACTCGAAATGATCGAGCGCCGTTTGATATCCGTCGCGTAGCCCCCGCCAGTTTTCGTTGCTCCAATGGCCAACCGCTTCGAAGACCATGATCGGTTCGGATATTCCGACGACGGATAGTTTTGCGATACGTCGGCTTTTATTGATCCAGTCGGTCGCCCGTACGGTTTCGCCGGACAGGATGCAATTGACGCCCAGTTGTTTCGTCGCTGATTGCAATCGCGATCCAAGGTTGACCGTATTGCCAAGCGCCCCATACTTGAACTTTTGCTTCGATCCGACATTCCCCACCCGCGCCGGGCCTGAACTGACACCGATCCCGGCACCAAATGCTTCGGGTAAAAGGTCACCCCAGCGCTCGCGAAGGCATTCAATCCGATCCAGCATCGATAGTGCCGCCTCGATGGAGCGAATTGCATGATCGGTTTGATTACCCGGCGCACCCCACATCGCCATCAATTCGTCGCCAACGTAATCGACCAGCACACCGTCTCGCTGCAGCACACAGTCGCTTAACTCGGTCATGACATCGTTGATCCAGGCGATCGCTTTCTGGGGCCCCAGTTTTTCGGTGACGCTGCTGAATCTTCGGATGTCGCAAAACAGAACGCTGACTTCGCAATCGCGGCCTTGCATTAGTTTGGGATCGCTGGCTAACTGGCTGGCGACTTTCGGAGAGAAAAAGCTGGAGAGCGTCGATCGCCATTTTTCTTCGGCTTGGCGCGCGATACCGCCGGCCAAACCGCCGGCGATGATCTCGACTAGAGTCGCCTCGATGTCGCTTATCGCGCTGTCGCTGTGGTTGCCTGGGTCGGCATGCCGACCGCGATCGCCGTAAAGAATCCCGATGACTTGGCGATTCGAATCGAAGATCGGCGAAGCCACTGCAAACTCTACGTCTTTCAACGATTGCCCGTGATTGAATTGATCAGGTTGGTGGATGACGGTAGATCCACTTTGAACCACGCGCGAAATCAATGTCGAGCTGACATCGATTCGTTGGTTGACGGTTTGAAAAGGTTGTCGTTGATGCGCCGCGGCGATGTGCCAGCCTTCGACCGCTTTGTCGTCCTTGCGCCGCTGAGGAGGGGAATCGAAACGATCACGCAGCAACAACACCGATCGATCAAGATCTACGATCTGCGCGGTGGCCGACACCGCGGAATCAAAGAACGCATCGCCGCCGGATGCTTGCTGGACCACGTGCAGTGCGAGACGCAAAAAGTCCGCGATTCCAGCTACTCCCCCGTCGGCCAACTGGCGCAGCGTGTTGGCCTGGAAATCTATTGAATTTTCGCCGGGAATGACGGGGGCGCTCGCTAACGTTCGGTAGTCACTGGCGGCATCGTCGATCAGCTTCTCTGACTCGATACGAATGGCCAACGACGCTCCCAAATCGATCAGAACGTCTTTGGCAAATGTTTGGCACTCGCCCGGCATTAGCGGCTGGCCGTTGGGAACGACAAGCGGAAGCGAGGAATGCACATTTCGCAGTTGAACTGGCTGGCCGTCTTCCTGGACCGCTGTGAACCAGTGGCGAGGGATCGATCGTTCATGCGGCAAGGCGACGACCAATCGGCACGCACCTGCCAAACGCGACAAAGCCAACGGGGCTGGGTCGTTAAGGCTGGGATCGGCCCGTCCGACCTGTACACAGGTTCCAACGTCGAACGTTTTGACTAAATGCGATGACTGGTAGACAAGAATTCGCATAAAACGGTCAGAACAGGGGGAACTCCAGCAATCATGGGTGACGGATGATCGGCCGGAACGGCTTCGCGACCGTTTATTTTGCCACTTGCCCTATCATCATTGCAAGTGCGTTATAAAATCGTGCGTTCCAGAGGCGGACTGGAAAAGAACACGACGGGCGACGGTGCTGATTATCGACGTGCCGGAATCGTCGTGAACGCGCCCTTCACGTCCTCGTTACGATTAACATGTCTTCACAATCGCAGTCTCAGGATTCGTCTTCGCGGGGTTCATCGTCTCGAAATCAAATGGGTCATCGAAATCAAAGGGGTCAGGACTGAATGGCACTTAATCCGCGCAAGTCTCATGCCTCACCGGGTTTGTAATCGCGTCTTGGCTTCTGCATCAGCTTGTAACCTTTCGCTCGTCGCTTCAGCACGCGTGGTTCGTAGCGATCGGGACGATTGCCAACAACGTGTCTTTGACAACTCTGAAAAAGCACTTCGCATAGTTCGTCGACATTGCTGATCACGTTGAGTGTCGGCAGCAGTTCGACCAAAGTCGACAGCGTACCCTTGAAGCTGACTTGCCACGGTTGCAGTTTACCCGAGATCGCGGCATCACACATCACTTGGCGAACCAAGTTGTAAGCCAACAGGTGCGCCCGAAGTTCGTTGCGAACCCGGTGCGGACGCTTGCACCGCAGATGATCCATCTGCATGATCGTCTTCAAACTGCGAAGATGCAGTTCCGCTTGCCAGCGCCGACGAAACAGTGCCGAGATATCCTCTTTGCTGTACTCCCGATCATCCAGCAGCGAGGTGTGGACGATGATCTCGCGAGTTCGAAATCCTTGGTTGTCGACTCGAATTTTGATCTCACGGATCGTGATGAAATCAGGATACTCGGCGTACTCCTGGTGGCTCATCCAGTCGGGACGCTGTGGCCTATCCAGATGGATCGTGTGATCATCTTTTCCGTAACGAATACCGGTTCGAAAATCACTCGTGCGTTGTTGGTGTTTACGAACGACCACATGGGCACCACGCGCCATCAATCGAGCCATGTCGAACCAACTCGAATAGGCTCGATCGGCGAGGAAAACGTCATCTTTCTGAATAATTGCGTCGACTTCGCGAAACAGACTCACTTCCGCTGTCAGCTTCCCTCGGTACTTTCCCATCGCCGTTTCGAGCACCACGCCGGTGGACAGCGCGAAGAGCACAACCACTCGCATGATCGGGAAGCCGCAACCGACCGCTTGGCCGCGTTGTTGAGGATACTCGGCTTGGTTTTCAGGCGTGTCGGCCATCGTGATTGTTGTGCCGTCCCCGGTGACGACTCGGTGACCAAGCCAGAGCCAATCGTCGGTCGCTTGGTCTTCGATGTCTTGCCCGACCTTGGTGACCAATCGGTGCATTGCCGCTTCGTCAAGCTTGTCACGTGCAATGCAATACATGCCGGTCCTGCTGCTGCAGCGCCCGAGCCCGCGGGCGCAACGATAGTGAATGAGCTTCGCGACGGCCGAGACGCAGCCATGATCGGTCGAGAGGACTTGCGAGAGGAACACCCACAGCGTGACCGCGGTGGTATAAATCCTGGCCGAATCGAGAATGCCGGTTGCTTCGCCAAAGGCCGATGCGATAGTCTTTCGATCCAGCAGCGAAGCGAAATAAAGATCACCGGATTGGCGTGCGACTATTAGCCGCCGACGGAACGAACTGAGTTCAGATCGAAACACGGGGGGCTTCCTTGCTGCGTGTGTTTAGGTCGTAAGCTAACCAAACTCATCGCAAGTGAAGCCCCTTGCTGTCAACCGAAGCTAAATGCCGACACAACAAGACGTTGCTGTGGATTAAGTGCCATTCGGGTCAGGATTGAATTGCCGGAGCGCCCCATCGGGTGCTTCGCACAATTGACTAGCCGACAACCCTTTTCGTGCTAAGTCTAGAGCCGCCAATCGATCGTTGCCCAGGATGCGGTTTGGACGAAGTCGCATTTGCCGCAGCGCACTTTCAAACCGAGCGACACCGGCTTGACTCG